>DATHJB010000206.1 GCA_035316325.1 Acidimicrobiales bacterium | reverse complement strand
GGGCGCTCGGCGAGGGGCGGATCGACTGAGACGACAGGCAGGTACGGTCGGCGGCATGCGGACACGGGTGGTCGTGATGTGCCCGGAGTGCCAGGTGCACTGGTACGTCGGGGCCGGGGAGGCCGGGTGCCGCGATGCCGGGCACGAGCACCAGCGGTTCGAGGTGCACGTCCATCGGGCGGCGGTCGTGCTGCCCGACGGCACCGAGGTCACCGCCGTCTCGTTCGACGCCGTCGACCCCTACGCCCGCGACCAGCCGCCCGACTTCGGCCTGTACCTGGACCAGCGGTGGCAGCCGCCGTGGGCCCACGACCACCTCGACTGGCCTGACTTCGGGATCCTGGAGGATCCGGCCCCGGTCGTCGCCGCCCTGCGCTCCCTGCGAGACCGGGCTCGTGCCGGCGAGCAGGTGGAGGTCGGTTGCCTCGGCGGCCACGGGCGCACCGGAACGGCCCTGGCCGCCCTCGCCGTCCTCGGGAGCCACCCACCGGACGAGGCCGTCGCCTGGGTTCGCGCCAACTACTGCGCCGACGCCGTCGAGACCGACGAACAAGAGGCGTTCGTGGTCCGACTCGGCCGCTGAGCACCTCGCCGGCGCCCCCGCGGCCGGAAACCGGGTGCTCGGAATCCGGGGGTGAAGGCCTAGCCTGCCTCCGTGCTGGGGCTTCGGGAGGTGACGGATCTGCGGCCACGGCTGTGGCGCCTGATGCCGGGGTTGGTGCTCGGAGGGATCGGCATCGCCAGCATGGTGCGAGCCGACCTGGGGCTCCCGCCGTGGGCGGTCCTCGACCACGGCATCAGCCGGCACACCGGCATCCCCATCGGGACCGTGAGCATCCTGGTCGGCGCCGTGGTGCTGGCGACGTGGATCGCCCTGCGGGAGCGGCCCGGCATCGGCACGTTGCTCAACATCATCGTGCTCGGCGTCACGATCGACCTGATGCTCGCCCTGGTGCCCGAGACGGACAACCCTGTCGCCCGCGCCGCGTTCCTGCTGGTCGGGGTGTTCATCTGGGGACCCGGGTCGGGCCTCTACATCGGCGCCGGCCTCGGGCCCGGCCCCCGCGACGGGCTGATGACCGGGCTGGCGGCCCGGGGCGTCGGCTCCGTCCGCGCGGTGCGCACCGGCCTGGAGATCGGCGCCCTGGCGATCGGCTGGCTGCTGGGCGGCCGCGTCGGCATCGGCACCCTGGCGTTCGCCCTCACCATCGGCCCCAACGTGCAGTTCTTCCTGCAGCGCCTCACCTATCGGGCGCCGCACGAGGCCCGGGCCCAGACCCCGTCGCCTGAGCCCATAGCGGCCTGACCAGCCCCACCGCCCCGACCCAGGCGGCCTCCAGCACGGCCTTCGTCACGAAGTAGCCCACCACGGTGACCACGAACGTGGCCGCCACGAACAGCGGCGCCCACTGCCACGACAACGTCAGGACCACCCGCTGCAGGGTGTCGTGCGGCTCGACCACCGGCTCCCAGCTGTTCAGCCGGGCATGGCGCCCCAGGTAGACGCCCACCGCGCACAGGGCGTGGACCGACGCGAGCGTCACCGCCCGCCACGACGCCAGCCCCACCCGGTCGAGGTACAGGCTCAGCTCCCGTAGCGCCAGGTAGTAGGCCACGAAGCCGCCGCCGATGAACACCCCGTACACCGGGAGCACGCCGGTGATGACCGGCCAGCTGGCGCCGACCAGCACCACCGAGTCGCGCAGGTGCACCAGGTCGGTCACCACGTAGGGGGCGTTCGGCAGGAACAGCACGAACAGCACCACCCCCATCCACCACAACGGCGTGCGCTGGTGGTCGGATGCCCGCCGGCGGAACAAGGCGAACGCCAGGGCCACGGGCAACCAGGCCAGCACCGAGTTCCACGCCATCCACACGCCGTCGTGACGGACGACCTTCGTCAGGTTCGGCGCCCACGTCTCCAGCACCTGCAAGAGGGCCATGTCCCCAGCCTCCCCCACCCACGCCCCGAAGCGACCGCGCGCCCGCCGGTTCACACAACATCTCCACAAGTTCACGAAAACGGCGGAAAACGTGCAGTTTCGCGTCATGCGCACGGGGGGACTGCTGACACACAGGCGAAGACAGGCAACCAGGGCAAGGGGGAAGGGCACATGAGGATCACCCGCTGCGTCGCGGCGCTCGGGCTGGTGCTCGCGGCCATGGTCGCGAGCGAGGCACCGGCGTCGGCGGCGCCGCACGACCCGATCCTGTTCGTGCACGGCTGGAACAGCAGCGCGAGCACGTTCAACACGATGGTCGGGCGGTTCCGGTCCGCCGGCTACACCGGCAACGAGCTGATGGCCATCACCTACAACAGCAACACGTCGAACCGGACGATCGCCGGCCAGGTGCAGACGGCGGTGAACGACCTCCGGGCCCGCACCGGGGCGGCCAAGGTCGACATCGTCGCCCACTCGATGGGCAGCATCTCCACCCGGTCGTACCTGAAGGAGCGGGGCGGCACCGCGTTCGTCGACGACTGGGTGTCGCTCGCCGGGCCGAACCACGGCACCAACTGGGCCTACGCGTGCTACCCGTTCTCGCGGGGCTGCCGCGACATGATCCCGGGCTCCGACCTGCTCGACGCCCTCAACGCGGGCGATCCGACGCCGGGGGCGACGAGGTACGGCACGTTCTGGTCGAACAGCGACGACATCATCAACCCCGACGACAGCGTGCTGCTGACCGGGGCGACCAACACGTTCGCCGGGTCGATCGAGCACTCCGACTTCCTCAGCCGGGCCGACGTGTTCGGGATGGTGCAGGCCTTCGTCGCCTGATCCGGGGCGCCGAAGGCGAAACTTCG
>DATHJB010000205.1 GCA_035316325.1 Acidimicrobiales bacterium | reverse complement strand
TCTCGGACTCGGGGGTGTCCTGGAGGGCGAACCAGGTGGGGGCGTCGACCGGCTCGAGGCTCTCGGCGACGGCGAGGACCTCGTCGTCGGACAGGCCCCGCGCGGTGATCGTCACCCGCTCCCCGCCGGGCTCGATCCACTGCAGGTAGCGGTCGGCGCTGGCGAGGAACAGCGTGCCCTCCCCGAAGAAGCTCGGCGGCGCCAGCAGTCCCTGGGACAGCAGTGCCTCGTTGCCCCGCACGGTGACCACCCGGTCGTCGGCCGAGTCGAGGCTCGCCGCGGGCGGGATCCCGCTGTCGTCGACGACCTGCATCTGGAAGCCCCGCTCGGCGGCGGGGTCGCCGTAGGCCAGCACCCGTCCGTTGGTACCTCCGTCGCCCCCGCGGGTCCACTGGCCGGCCAGCTCGAAGCCCTCGGGCGGGCTCGCCAGCGTGTAGCTGCCGTCGCGCTCCTCGAACGACGCCATCGCGGCGGTCATCAGCTCCAACGGCAGAGGATCGGTCGGGCCGTCGGGCGTGGCCGGGGCGACGATGCCCCGCACGCTCACCTGGAGCGACTGGTCGGGGAAGGCCTTGTACACCTCGTAGTCGTCGGGGTTGTGCTGCGCGACCGAGTCGTCGGGCAGCGTGACCGGCCGGCTGTGGTCGGGTGCCAGGGAGCCGTCGGTCCGCACGTGCGACCAGCGCAGGTCGAGGATGTCGGTCGGGTGCTCCCGCGCCTCGTCGTAGCGCACCCAGCGCTGCGTGTTCTGCCAGTCGGAGATCGTGGCCATGCCGACGGTGATGCCCGGCAGGTCGCCACCCGACGCCTCCAGCAGCTCGAACCCGGACGGCACGGCGTCCGGCACCAGGAACAGGGGAGCGCCGTCGACCACGTCCTCGGAGGACCCGGCCACCACCGACGACGGGTCGTCGCCGCCCGGCAGCAGCCGCGTCGCCACCAGCGCCGCCGCCACGCCGGCCACCACCAGGCCCCCGGAGACGCCGCCCCGCCGCCGCCGGAGGTGCTGGCGACGCCGTCGTCGGACCAGGTCGTCGAGGTGGTCGGGCGGGGTGAGGTGACGGGCGGTCTCCTCGAAGTCCTCCCGGAGCCGGGTGGTCAGGTCAGGCATCGATCGTCTCCTCGTCGAGCAGGACGCGCAGGCGGGCCAGCGCCCGCGCCGTCCGGGACTTCACGGTGCCCGGCGACACCTTCAGCAGCCGGGCCGTCTCGGCCTCGCCGAGGTCGGCGTAGAAGCGCAGCACCAGCACCGCACGCTGGGCCATGGGCAGGCGCAGCAGCGCGGCCTGCAGGACGTCGTGCTCGTCGACCTGAGCCTCCATGGTCGAGCCGCCGCGGTCGTCGCCCCACTGGCGGGCGGCGACGCGGCGCTCCAGTGCCCGGCGCCGGAAGCCGCCGGTCAGCTCGTTGACCAGGGCCCGTCGCAGGTACGACCGGGGGTGGTCGAGCACCGTGCCCCGCCGCCAGCGGGGCAGCACCCTGGCGAACACGTCGGCGACGGCGTCCTCGCTGCGGGCGCGGTCGCCGCAGATGAGCACCGCCAGGCGGTAGAGGTCGTCGCGGTGCGCCGAGTAGATCTCGTCGAACCGCTCGTCGCTGCGCATCATGCCCACCTCCCCTCCAGACGCGTAGCACGACGGTCAGGTTCCAGTTCGGTCCTGCACAGCCTTGCCGTTCGCGGGATACTCGGGCGGGGCTGGTCTGAGTTGGGGACGAGACGACACGTTGGGGGAACAATGCCGACGTCTCTGAAGTGGCGCGCAAGCTTCGAGGGCGGCTTCTCGCCGCGGGTGCGGAGGGCGGGCGTGGTCTACGTGCTGCTCACGCTGCCGGTCGTGGTCGCCGTCGGCAGCCTGGCCGACGGTCGGAGCGAGTACCTGGTGGCGTTCGTGCTGCTGGCGAGCGGCGTCTACACGACCCCGGCGCTGGTGGTGACCTGGCTGTCGCTCCGCGTCGTGCCGCAACCCAGCCGGCAGTACTGGACGCTGTGGGCGGCGGCACTGGTCTGCGTCTACTCCACCGGGATCGGGATACTCGCCGGCCTGGCCACCGGGTTCTCGGCCGGGACGCCGGTGGGCGTCGTGGTGGTCGGGCTCACCTGGGTGTTCCTGACGACGGCCGTCGCCGGCGTCGTGCGCACCCGGTCGGGCCGGCGGGCGGTGTCGGTCGACGTGGTCGAGTGGCTGATGTTCATGACCGTGGTCAGCGCCCCCGCGGCGCTGGTGTGGGGCGACGCGGTGCTGTCGTCGGACGCGACCTGGTTCGCCCTGCCTGCCGCGCTGGCCACGCTGGGCATGGTGTCGGGCTGCTACTGGGCGGTGGTGCTGTTCGTGCGCCTCGGGCCGGAGCGCACGCCGCGCGAGATCCTCGGCGTCCTCCTGGCCATGCTGGGCGTGCTCAACGGCGGGCTGCAGACCGCCCAGGCCGTCTCGGGCTTCACGCTGCCGAGCGGGCCGCTGCTCGGGATGCAGGGCGCCTGCATGAGCCTCCTGCTGCTGGTCCCCCTCTACATGCCGGCGAACGTGACGACCGGCCTGAGCCGCCTGCCCCTGCACGCCCAGGTGCGGGGCGGAGGGCTGGCCCCGGCGATGACGCTGCTCGGTGTGCCCGTCCTGCTGGCGGTCGTCGTCGTCCAGCACGACGACGCCGACTGGGCCGTCCCGGTGGCGCTGGGCGTCACGGTGGGGCTGCTGGTGCTGGCGGCGATCCGTCAGCTGCTGGCGGTGCGGGAGACCCGGCGGCTCTACGCGCTGGTGGAGAAGGCGGCGCGCGACCGTCGCGACCTGCTCGCCCGCATGATCCGTCGCATCGACGAGGATCGCCACGCGGTGGCTGCGCAGCTCCACGAGCAGGCGATGTCGGCGTACGCGACGTTCGTGTCGTACCTGCTGGCGACCACCCGCACGCCCACCGGCGGCCGTGCGCGGTCGACGGCGCTCAGCGGTGCGTCGGCGATGGTGCGCGACGACATGTCGCGCCATGCCGAGTCGCTGCGCCAGCTCATGCTCGCGGTCGGTCCGCTCGACACGGGCGCCGGGTCCGGCTCCGGGGCCGCAGCGCCCCGCTCGGAGAGCCTCCAGGTGCCGATCCAGGCCTACGTCGACAGCTTGTGGGGCGACGACCCGGTGCCGCAGCTCACCGTCGACGTCGACGCCGACCTGGTGCTCGACTGGATCACCGAGACCGTCGTCCTGCGCATCATCCAGGAGGCGGTGCGCAACGTGTGGCGCCACAGCCGGGCGTCACGGCTGGACGTGTCGCTCGACGTGGTCGGCGCGCTGTTCGAGGTACGGATCGCCGACGACGGCGTCGGTTTCGACCCCCACACGGTGCTCTACGAGTCGGGCATCGCGGCGATGCGGTCGTTCGCGGCGTTCACCAACGGCTCGGTCGACGTCGACAGCGCCCCCGGCACGGGCACGGTCGTCCGCGCCCGCCTGGGGGTCCAGTCAGGTCACTAAGGGAACTGGGCGACGGCGTAGGTGCAGGTGAGGCGCCACGCCTTCTCGGCGTTCACCTGGTCGGCGAGGCACAGCTCGACGTTGGCCAGGGCGAAGCCGAGGACGCCGGTGCTGGCGATCAGCAGCTCGTCGGCCGGCAGGCCCGACGGCGCCATGACCACGGCCATCTCGCCGGCGAGCTGCACGCGGGTGGCGATGGCCGCGGCCTCGACCGCCTCGTCGTGGGCGACCCACGGGTCGCGGAACAGCAGCCGGTAGGCCTGCGGGTTGTCGTCGAAGAAGGCGAACAGGGCGCCCAGCAGGTGCTCCATGCGGGTGCGGGCGGAGAACGGTGCCTTGGCGGCGTTGCGCAGCCGCTCGGTGAACTCGGCCAGCAGGTCCTGCGTGACGTGGACGAACAGCTCCGGTCGGCCCTGCGGGAAGTAGTGGTAGAGCAGCGCCTTCGACACCTTGGCGGCGGCTGCGACCTCGGCGAAGCCCGTGTCGACGTAGCCCGTCGTGGCGAACACCCCACGGGCCGCCGTGACCAGCTCGGTGCGGCGGGTGTCGGGGCTCTTGCGCACACGTTTCGGCTTCGTGTGCGGCACGGGTCGGGTTCCGGCGGCACTCATCTGCCTCGATCGTACGAGTTCGCGCTGCCTTGCGCCCTCATTGACCCCGAGCCCCGTATCTTGCTGCCATGTCGACTCTCGAGGGGACTGTCGCGCTGGTCACCGGCGCATCCAGCGGCATCGGTGAGGCCACCGCCCGACGGCTCGCCGCCGATGGCGCCGCGGTGGCGCTGGTGGCCCGCCGGGCCGACCGGCTGAACGCGCTGGCGAAGGAGCTGGACGGGCCCGGGCACCGCACGCTGGTGATCCCGGCCGACATCACCGAGGAGGCGCAGGCCCGGGCCGCGGTCGAGCAGACCGTCGCCGAGCTGGGGCGACTCGACACCCTGGTCAACAACGCCGGGATGATGCTGCTGGGCCCGGCCGTCGGGGCGCCGATCGACGAATGGCAGCGCATGGTCGAGATCAACGTGCTCGGCCTCCTCTACTGCGCCCACGCCGGCCTGCCTCATCTGTTGGCGGCGGCCACCGACGGTCCGCGGCGCGTCGCCGACTTGGTCAATGTCAGCTCGGTCGCAGGCCGAATCGCCCGCAGTGGAAGTGGTGTCTACAACCTCACCAAGCACGGTGTGGGGGCGCTGAGCGAGTCGCTGCGACAGGAGGTGACCGCGCGCCACGTGCGCGTGTCGCTCGTCGAGCCGGGGGCGGTGGAGACCGAGCTGGCCGGGCACAACCGGCCCGAGATCCGCGACTCGATCCGCCGGCGTTTCGCCGAAATCGAGCGGCTCCAAGCCGACGACATCGCCGACGCGGTCGCCTACATCGTCACCCGCCCCCGTCACGTCGCCGTCAACGAGCTCCTGATCCGCCCCACCGAACAGGAGGGCTGACCGGGGTTGTTTCGGCCATTTCTCGGGCTTTGATAGGCGTACCTGCGGCTCTGGGCCGTAGCATGAGACGTTCCCTATCGAAGGATGTGATTGATTTTGCCGAAGCCCAAGGAAGATGCGTTCGTCCTGGAAGGACGGACAGACGAAGCACTCAAGGGGGGCCACTTCCGGATCTCCCTCGACAACGGCCACCAGGTGCTCGGCCACCTGAGCGGGAAGATGCGCAAGAACCGCATCCGCATCCTCCCCGGCGACCGCGTGCAGGTGGAGGTCTCCGCCTACGACCTCAACCGCGGCCGCATCACCTACCGCTACAAGTGACCCAGCGAAGCGCAGCCTTCACCGCTCGGGGCAGCGGCGGGGTGGTCGGTGGAGTGAGCCGCCGACGACCTCTTGGCGCGGAAACGCGTGATTCGGCGGCTGACGCTGTACGGTTCTGAGGCGCGTTCGGTCAGAAGGACCGACGAGACACCGAAGAGAGATAATCCCTTGGCTACAGGTACCGTGAAGTTCTTCAACGCAGAGAAGGGCTTCGGCTTCATCTCGCGTGAGCAGGGCGATGATGTGTTCGTCCACTTCTCCAACATCCAGGGCGATGGGTACAAGACCCTCGAAGAGGGCCAGAACGTCGAGTTCGACGTCGCCCCCGGCCGCAAAGGCGAGGAAGCTCAGAACGTTCGCGTCGTCTGATCTCCGAGTCACAGGTCTCTTCGAACCGCCGGCTAACGCCGGCGGTTCGCCAGTTTTCGGGCCGGTTCGTCAGGCCCGGGCCTCCCGGACGAGCGCGGCGACCGGGCTGAGCTGCAACCACTTCGGCAGCCCGCGCACGATCCACCGGGCGCCCTGCAGCTCGATCGTGCCGTCCCGCATGGCGGCCAGCAGGTCGGTCTGGCCGTTCCACATCTTGTAGAGCTCGGCCAGCCGGGCCTTGAGCACGGCGTCGACCTCGAAGCCGGGGTCGGTGAAGCAGACCGAGGCGTCGCCCGGCTCCAGGACCAGCCAGAAGAGCCGCCGGTAGTCGGTCATGTCGACCATCACGACGGCGCGACGGTCGATCTCGCTGGTGTCGATCCGCTCGTGCATCCACCACATGAGCAGCTCGGGGTCGAGCTCCTCGGGCCGCGGGTCGCCGAACGTGTAGCGGGCGCCCCACTCGGCCAGGCCGAACACCAGCGGACGTAGGTCCTGGCCGGCCTGGGTCAGCTCGTAGCCGTCGTCGGTGCGGCGCACCAGCTCGGCGGCCTCGAGCTGGCGGAGGCGGCGGGACAGCAGCGCCCGGGAGATGCCGGGCAGGCCGCGGGCGATCTCGTTGAACCGGCGCGCCCCGACGAGCATGTCGCGGAGGATCAGGAGGGTCCAGCGCTCGCCGAGCACGTCGAGCGCCCGCGAGATCGGGCAGTACTGCGCATACGTCCTCATGGTTCACATCTTGTACTACCTGTCGAACCGATGGCCCCTTACGTTCGTACCGACCAGACGTGCGGGAACACACGAGGAGCGGACAGATGACGGTGACGGCGGACCAGACGACCACGACAGTGGACCGGGTGCACCCGGCGGCCCTGCGGCACGACGACGACCGGTTCGTCGGCATGGCGGCCGAGGTGGGGGCGGTAGCGGCCGAGCACAGCGCCGACCACGACCGCGACGCCACCTTCGTCCACCAGGCGTACGCGGCGATGCGCGCCGGCGGCTACCTGGCGCTGGCGGTGCCCACCGAGCTCGGCGGGCTCGGGGCCAGCATGCGGCAGGTCTGCTACGCCCAGGCCGAGCTGGCGCGCCACGACGGTGCCGCGGCGCTGGCATCGACCATGCACCTCTACAACACGCTGGCGCAGGTGTACCGGTGGCGCAACGGCGCCCCCGACGCCGAGGGCGTGCTGCGGCGGGTCGCCGACGAGGGCCTGGTGATCGCCACCAGCGGCGGGTCCGACTGGCTGTGGCCCACGACCGTGGCGGTGCCGGACGCCGACGGCAGCGGCTACCTGGTGAGCGGGCGCAAGGTGTTCTGCAGCCAGGCGCCGGGCGCCACGGTGATCTCCACCTCGGCGGTGGTGGGTGCCCCCGGCGACGGCGCCGAGGTCCTCCACTTCTCGGTACCGCTGGCGGCGGAGGGCGTGCGGCTGGAGGAGACCTGGGACACCCTGGGCATGCGCGGTACCGCCAGCCACGACCTCGTGCTCGACGACGTGCACGTGCCGGCCGAGCGGATCGTCGCCCGGCGCGTGTGGGGCGAGATGGCGCCGCCCCTGCTGGTGGCGGGGTTCCACTTCGCCCCGGTGGGCGGGGCCACGTACTTCGGCATCGCCGCAGGCGCCCGTGACGTCGCCGTGGCGGGCGCGACGACGGCCGCCCGGGGCGTCACGCCGTTGGCGACGTTGCCCCGGGTGCAG
Source organism: Acidimicrobiales bacterium (assembly GCA_035316325.1). Taxonomy (NCBI): domain Bacteria; kingdom Bacillati; phylum Actinomycetota; class Acidimicrobiia; order Acidimicrobiales; species Acidimicrobiales bacterium. Next base: position 13,687 of record DATHJB010000205.1, on the reverse strand, counting down.
CGCCAGGTGGGCCTGATGGACGCCAAGCTGCGGGTCGCCTGGTGGGGGCTCATGGGGTCGCTCGACCAGCTCGGCGACGACTACACGGTGAACCCCGAGGCGGTGTCGGCGGTGATGCTGGCCAAGCGGCACGCCGTCACGGAGGCCATCGAGGTGGTCGACCTGGCCATGGACGTGCTGGGCGGGCGGTCGTACTACCGGCGCTCGCCGTTGGAGCGGGCGCTGCGCGACGTACGGGCCGGCACCTTCCACCCGTTCAGCCCCGAGGTGACCCTCAGCTACGCCGGCAAGCTGGCCCTGGGCCAGCCGGTCGACACCGAGTAGCGCGAGTCGCTACGACGGGCGGTTGCGACGGGCAGTCGGCGGCCGGGGCGGGGCGAGTTGTTCACTCGGGACGTTTGCCCTGCTCCGGCGCCTGTCGGCGACTGACAGTGACTCGATTCTCACGGGATGCGCGACTCGCGCCGCGAAGCGTGGCAGAATGATCTCGCTGTTGGTGGTCGTCCGGCCTGTCCGCCCGCCCCGGGCGACCACCGCAGCACTTCCGCTGGGGAGCGGGGCCGGGGGCGACTCAGCCGGGGCACTTCGAGCGCTCGACGTTAGATCAGATCGTGAGCTCGTAGGTCTTCGACGACGGCATCCCCAGCCACCAACGCTTCACCACCCGACGATGTCACACCCGTGCTGGCCTTCGTCGTCGACAGGGGCCAGGTCACCCACCTCGACATCGTCGCCAACCCCGAGGAGCTCACCCACCTCACCGGCGGGTCGCCGTCGTAGAGTCCCGGGCATGACGGCTGTTCTGGTGCACGGGGTGCCCGAGACCGCCCGGCTGTGGGACGCCCTGCGCGGCGAGCTGCAGCGCGACGACGTCGTGGCGCTGTCGCTGCCGGGGTTCGGGAACCCGCTCCCCGAGGGCTTCGAGCCGACCAAGGACGCCTACGCCGACTGGCTGATCGGCGAGGTCGAGGCGCTCGGCCGACCGGTCGACCTGGTGGGCCACGACTGGGGCGGCGGGTTCGCCCTGCGGCTCGTGAGCATCCGGCCCGACCTGGTCCGCACGTGGGTGCTCGACGCCGCCGGCATGGCCGACCCCGACTTCGCGTGGCACGACTTCGCCCGGATGTGGCAGACGCCCGGCGAGGGCGAGGCGTTCATGGAGGGCTGGCTGGCAGCGTCGCCCGCCGACAAGGCAGCCACCTTCGGCGCGGGCGAGGAGCCCAGCGAGTCGGTTCAGGCGATGGCGGCGGCGATCGACCGGACCATGACCGACGCCATCCTCACCCTCTACCGCTCGGCCGTGCGGACGCAGGACGACTGGGGCGATGACTTCGTCGACATCCCTCGGCCCGGCCTGGTGCTCGTGCCCAGCGAGGACCCGTTCCTCGACGGCGCCGCCGCCCGCCGCTCGGCCACCCGGGCCGGCGCAGGTGTCGTGGACCTGGAGGGCCAGGGCCACTGGTGGATGCTCGCCGACCCGTCCGGCGCCGCCCAGCTCCTCGAGGCCTTCTGGGACGAGACCGGCGACCCGTCGTAGCCCGAAACCTCGACAGGGACGGCGGCTATGGCGCCATCTCCGTCGAGATTTCCGTCTTGCCGCTGTCGCTGTCGGCGCCGCCGCATCCCTGTCAGCGATCTCACGACAGCCAACAAGCCGGTCTCCGACGACGAACGACTCGACCGTGGATCGGTGGCTACAGATGACTCGGGACGGGACGGGTCCGGCCGACTGCCGCCGCCGCGGATATGTAACCCGGTGGGGTGCCGCAATACGTTGGCCCGCATGGGCATCGCCGTGGTCGTCGGAAACCCCAAGCCCGCCTCCCGCACGCTGAGCGCCGCGGTGATGGTGGCCGAGAAGCTGGGCGGCGCGCCGCCCGAGATCGTGGTCGACGTCGTCGAGCTGGGCGCCGGACTGCTGGGCTGGGGCGACCCGGCGGTCACCGCCGCGGTCGAGTCGGTGCAGAAGTCGCAGGTCGTGGTGGTGGCGAGCCCCACGTTCAAGGCCACCTACACCGGGCTGGTGAAGCTCTTCCTGGACCAGATCCCGACGGACGGCCTCGCCGGCGTCGTGGCGGTGCCGCTGATGCTCGGCGCCGGTCCCGCCCACGCCCTGGCGCCGGAGCTGCTGCTGAAGCCGGTGCTGGTGGAGCTGGGGGCGACGTGCCCCACGAAGGGCCTCTACCTGGTGGACACGTCGTTCGACGACCCCGAGGCGGTCGAGCCGTGGCTCACCGTGGCCCGGCCGCAGGTGCTGGCGTCGCTGGGGGAGGCGCTGTGACCGCGCCGATGGCGATCAAGGTGGCCGCGCACGAGGTGATCGACGTCGGCGACCTGCGCAAGGTGTTCGGCTGCTTCCCGAGCGGCGTCACCGCGGTGTGCGCCGAGATCGACGGCGAGCCGGTGGGCATGGCGGCCAGCTCGTTCACGTCGGTGTCGCTCGACCCGCCGCTGATCCTGGTGTGCGCCGACAACGGCTCGTCCACCTGGGCGAAGCTCCGCACGGCGCCCCGCCTGGGGGTGAGCATCCTCAGCGCCGACCAGGACGTCGCCTGCCGTCAGCTGGCGTCCCGCGACGGTGACCGGTTCGCGGAGTGCACCTGGCAGGCGACCGACGACGGCGCCGTGTTCGTGGAGGGCGCGTCGGCCTGGCTCGACTGCGTGATCGACCAGGAGATCCCGGCCGGCGACCACCACATCGCCGTGCTGCGGATCGTGGCGCTGGAGGCCGACCCCAGCGTCGAGCCGCTGGTGTTCCACGCCAGCCGCTTCGCCCGCCTCGCCGCCGCCGCCGTGTAGTCGGTGCAGGTCGTAGCCCTGTAGCGGCCAGACGCCGAGCGGTCACATTGGGGACAGGTGACCCCACGTGGTCGCCGGTGGCCAGCTAGTTTCGGCGCTGAGACGTCCGACCGCCGCAGGACCAAACGTCGATCTCCCCGGTTTTCGCGGCTTTCGTGAACCACTTCGGGTGGCTCAGGCGTCTATAGAGGCATTGATCGGTGCGCACATCCCCAGGGCGGCTCCGCGACTTTGGCTTTGCACGACACCTCACCCGAGCGAGGTAGCCCGGCGTCGGCCCCGGGCCGGTCGTCGGCGTCGGTCGCCGGGCCCCGGGTCGGAGCGAACCTGCTGTGGCTGGTGCCGGGCGACGTGGGCGGGTCGGAGGACTACGCCGTCGGCCTGGTGCGTGAGCTGGCTCGATCCGGGCAGGTCGACCTCACCGTGTTCTGCCAGCCCGAGCTGGCCGACGCCTACCCCGATCTCGACGCGGCCGGTGTCCTCGTCCCCGGCCCGGGCCTGGGCGAGAAGCGGGGCCTGCGGCTGTTCTGGGAGAACTCCTGGCTGCCGTACCAGGTGCGGCACCTCGGGCTGCACCTGGTGCACCACCTGGGCGGCACGATCCCGCCGCTGGGAGCGTCACGCTCGGTGCTCACCGTGTACGACCTGCAGCCCCTGACCCACCCCGAGCGCTTCCGTCCCGCCAAGCGGGCCTGGCTGCGCACCGCGCTCCCGCGGTCGGCCCGGCACGCGGGCATGGTGCTCACGCTGAGCGAGCACGTGCGCCAGCATGTCGTCCGCCACCTGGGCACCCCCGCCGACCAGGTGATGGTGGTCCCGCCCGGTGTGCGCGGCGCCCGCACCCGCGATGCCGACGCGGCCGCCGCCGCCCGTCGCCGCTACCGCCTCGACCCCGACAGCGAGCTGCTGCTCTACCCGGCCATCACCTACCCCCACAAGAACCACGAGGTGCTGGTCAGAGCCCTCGCCAAGGTGGTGGCCCAACGGCCGGGGGTGACGCTGGTGCTCACGGGACGGCCGGGTCCCGGCGACGCGGCCATCGCCGCCCTGGCCCACGAGCACGGGATCGGCTCGGCGGTGCGGCGCCTCGGGCGGCTGCCCCGGCACGACCTCGACGCCCTGTTCGACGCTGCCGCCGCCCTGGTGTTCCCGTCGACCCACGAGGGCTTCGGGCTGCCGCTGCTGGAGGCGATGACCCGGGGCTGCCCGATCCTGGCGGCCGACGCGTCGGCGATCCCCGAGATCGTGGGTGGCAACGGCCAGCTGCTGCCGCCGCACGACTCGGCGGCCTGGGCCGACGCGATCGTGGCCCTGCTGGTCGACCCCGAACGTCGGGCCACCCTGGCGACCGCGTCGTCCGACGGTCTCGCCCGTTTCCGCTGGGACGAGACCGCCGCGGCGATCGTCGACGTCTACCGGAGCGTCGCCGCGGCGTCGCCGGTGCCGCCCGCGTAGCCGCATAGTCCGACCCGCCGGCGTCACGCAGTAGCTTCCGGCGTCGTGCCCCGTCTGTACTCGACGACGAAGCGTCTGCTGGTCGGCGCACCCCTGCCGTCGACCGCCGCCTCGCACGAGCGCCTGTCGAAGAAGGTGGGTCTGGCGATCTTCTCGTCGGACGCGGTCGCCTCCAGCGCCTTCGCCACCCAGGAGATCCTGCACGTGCTGGTGCCGGTGGCCGGGATGGCCGCCATCGGCTACCTGACGCCGCTGTCGCTGCTGGTGGTGGTGCTGCTGGCCATCGTGGTCTTCAGCTACCGCCAGACCATCAAGTCGTACCCGAACGGCGGCGGCTCCTACATCGTCAGCAAGGACAACCTGGGCACCGGTCCGGGCCTGGTGGCCGGGGCATCGCTGCTGGTCGATTACACGCTGACGGTGGCCGTGTCGATCGCCGCCGGCACCGCCGCCGTCACCTCGGCGATCGACCCGCTGCGCAACCACGAGGTGGCGGTGGCCGTGACGCTGCTGGTGCTGCTGGCGATCGCCAACCTGCGGGGCGTGCGGGAGTCGGGGAGGCTGTTCGCCCCGCCCACCTACGGCTACATCGCGGTGATGGTGGTGTTCATCGGCTATGGACTGCTGCGCACGACCCTCGGCGACCTCGGCGAGCTGCCGGTCGACCAGCAGGCCCTGTCCCACGCCACCGACAACGGCGCGACCCTCGGCACGCTGTCGCTGTTCCTGCTGATGCGGGCGTTCTCGTCGGGCGCCATCGCGCTGTCCGGCGTGGAGGCCATCTCCAACGGCGTGCCGGCCTTCCGCCCGCCGTCGGCCCGCAACGCCGCCATCACGCTGAGCTGGACGGGCGGCATCCTGGCGGTGCTGTTCTGCGGCGTGGCCGCGCTGGCGCTGCAGCTGCGCCCGACCCTCAGCGAGGAGGAGACGATCCTCTCGGTGATGGGCCGGTCCGTGTTCGGCGACCACAACCCGCTCTACTACGTGCTCCAGTTCTTCACCGCGGCGATCCTGATCCTGTCGGCCAACACGGCGTTCGCGGACTTCCCCCGGCTCTCGGCGGTGATCGCCTCCGACGGCTACATGCCCCGCCAGCTGGCCACCCGCGGCGACCGGCTGGCCTTCTCCAACGGGATCATCGTGCTGACGCTGGCGTCGATCGGGCTGCTGGTGGCGTTCGACGCCCAGGTGTCGGCGCTGGTGCCGCTGTTCGCCGTGGGCCTGTTCACGAGCTTCACGCTCAGCCAGGCGGGGATGGTGCTGCACCACCGGCGCGTGCGGGAGCCGCACTGGCAGCTGGGCCTGGCGATCAACGCCCTGGGGGCGGTCGCCACGGGGATCGTGCTGGTGGTGGTGCTGGTGTCGAAGTTCACCGAGGGCGCCTGGGTGCCGACGATCATGATCCCGCTGATCGTGGGGGCGTTCGTGGCCGTGCACCGCCACTACCGGCGGGTCGGCCAGTCGATCGCGCTGCGCGAGGGCGACCTCGACGAGACGGTCCGCCACACGGTGGTGGTGCTGGTGTCACACCCGACGCGGGTGGTGGCCCACGCCGTCCGCTACGCCCAGGCGATGCGGCCCGACCACCTGTTCGCGGTCACCGTGCTGCAGGACGACCGCCGGCGGGACGACGCCGAGCAGGAGTGGGCGGCGGCCGGCTTCGACGTGCCGCTGGAGGTGCTCGACGACCCGTACCGGGACGTGACGTCGGTGATCGAGGCCTTCCTCGACGACGCCGATGCCCGCTGGGCCGACGACACCCTCACCGTGGTGATCCCCGAGTACGTGGTGACGCACTGGTGGGAGCAGCTGCTGCACAACCAGAGCGCCCTCGCCCTGAAGGCCCGGCTGCTCTACCGTCCGAACACGGTGGTGACGTCGGTGCCGTTCCAGGTGGATTGAGGGCGCTGATGGGCTGAGCGACTGGCCTGCGGCACACTGGGTCCATGACGGCGTTCGAGGTACGGGGGATCAACCACCTGGCGCTGGTGTGCAGCGACATGGACCGGACGGTCGACTTCTACAGCGGGGTGCTGGGCTTCCCGCTGGTGAAGAAGATCGAGCTGCCGCACGGCTTCGGGCAGCACTTCTTCTTCGGACTCGGCAACGGCGACTGCCTGGCGTTCTTCTGGATCCCCGGGTCGCCCGGACCGGCGCCGGGGATCGCCGCGCCCAGCGGGCTGCCGGGCACGCCGGGGCTGCTCAGCGCCGTCGGGTCGATGAACCACGTGGCGTTCGACGTCGACCCCGAGAAGATCGAGGGCTACCGCGACCGGCTGGTCGAGCACGGCATCGAGTGCACCGAGGTCGCCAACCACGACGACAGCCCCGACGGCGTCAGCCGCCACATGCACCCGGGCGTGTTCATGCGCAGCCTCTACTTCTTCGACCCCGACGGGATCCTGCTCGAGTTCTCCTGCTGGATCGGCGAGAAGCCCTTCTGACGCCCGCCCGCAGGCGAAACTTCGACAGAAGTGGTCGCCAGAGCGCCATCTGTGTCGAAGTTTCGGTCAGGCGTCCGGGTCGACCAGGGCCTCGGTGACCACCTGGGCCATCTCGGCGCGGCCGAAGCCGCTGCCGCCCGCCCCACCGTCGCCGAGGCGGACCACCACCGTGTCGGAGCCCGGGTCGACGGCGATGATCTGGTCGCCCAGGCCGTGGGCCCAGAACATGTCCTCGGGGGCGCCGGGGACCGCCTGGCCGTCGGGGCCGGGACCGGCGTTGGGGTCGGTGGCGGCGTCCGGGTTCGGCTGCGGGCCCTTGCGGTTGAGCCACCACAGGTAGCCGTAGGAGGCGTTCAGGTCCTGCGACGGGGCGCCGATCGCCTCGTCCACCCACTCCGCCGGCACCACCTCGTCGCCGTCCCAGGTCCCCTGGTTGAGGAACAGGTGGCCGAAGCGGGCCATGTCCTGGCAGGTCGACTGGAGCCCGAAGAACATGTTGGTGTTGCCCGCACCGTCGAGGGTCATCTCGGAGTCGGCCATGCCGATGGGCTCGAAGATCCGCTCCTGGGCGTAGTCGGCGGGCGACTCGTCCACTGTCGCGTCGAGCACGGCGTCGAGGGTCTGGATGGCCGAGTTGTTGTACACCCACACCGTGCCGGGTGGCTCGTCCTGGCCGAGGCCGATGCCGTAGGCGGTGCGGTCGGGGGCGCCGATGAGGCCGGGGTAGTCCTCCTCGAAGGTCCAGTGGCGCCCGGAGTCGTTGCTGATCAGGTCCTTGACGGTCACGTCCTCCGAGGGCGTGCCCACCCACTCGGGGATGTACTCGGAGGCCTTGTCGTCGACGTCGAGCTTGCCGTCGGCCACGGCCAGCCCCACCAGCGTCGACGCGTACGACTTGGTGGCCGAGAACACCTCGTGCGGTGTCGTCGGCGTCTCCTCGCCCCAGTACCACTCCTTCACCAGCTCCCCGTGGCGCACCACCAGGAAGCAGTACGACGCGCTGGCCTCGGCGGCGGCGGCGATCTCGTCGAGCTTGGCGGGGTCGAAGCCGGCTTCGGCGGGGTCGACGGTGGCCCACTCCTCGCCGGGGAACGCGGTGTCGGGCGCGGCGGCCTCGGTGGTCTCGGTCGTGTCGTCGGTCTCGCTCGACGAGTCGTCGTCGCCGGACGAGCACGACGCAGCCAACAGGGCCGCGCTCAGCGCCGCGGCCGTCATCCCCCGGGTGAAACGTTGCATGCAGCGTGCAGTCTGTCAGCTGAAGGCCGTGAGCGTCGCCTCCACGTCGCCGAGGGGGTAGAGGATCGGGCACGTGCAGCCGGCGGCGACGTACTCGGCCACCTTCGCCTGGCACTCCTCGGCCGTGCCGGCGGCGCACAGCAGGTGCACCACCTCGTCGGGCACCAGCTTCGACGCCGCCACCACCTGCTCGTGGGTGGCGGGCCAGGTGAGCACCCGGTTGATGTCGTCGAGCAGCGACGACGGGACGCCCGACGCCTTCATGATGTGCGGCTGCTGGCCCAGGTACTGGGTGACCAGCAGGCGGGCGGCGTCGAGCGCCGCATCGCGGTCGTCGTCCAGCGAGCACACCACCAGCTGGGGCCGGTCGACGTCGTCCACCGAGCGCCCGGCCCGCTCGGCGCCTCGGGCCAGCGACTCCATCGCCCGGTCGTTGTAGGCGGGGGAGACCAGGTAGTTGAGGACGACGCCGTCGGCGATCTCGCCGGCCAGCTCCAGCATCTTGGGGCCGGTGGCGCCGATGTAGAGCGGCACGTCCTTGGGGCGGCGCTCCTCGTGGACGTAGTCGAGCTCCACGCCGTCGAGGTGCACGAAGTCGCCGTCGTAGTCGACCGGGCCGTCGCAGCGCAGCAGCGCCCGGACGCTCTCGACCACCTCGCGCATGGCCTGCAGCGGCCGTCGCCGGTCGACGCCGACCTTCGACGCCAGCGGCTCCCACCAGGCGCCCAGGCCCGCGAGGATGCGGCCGGGGGCGAGGTCGTCGAGCGTGGAGAACAGCGACGCCAGCCGGGCCGGGTTGCGGGTCCACATGTCGATCACGCCGGAGCCGACGGCGATGGTGTCGGTGGTGGCCGCGAAGGCCGCCATGGGGACGGTCGCCTCCCGCACCAGGCGGCTGTCGGCCTGCCACACCGCGGCGTAGCCGAGCTCCTCGGCCCGTTGCACGTACGCCATGGCGTCGCGGATCGGGTGGGCGTCCTGGATGTAGAGCGCCACTGGTGTCGGGTTCGGCGTCACAGGCGTGACCACAGCTTCTCGGCCTCCTCCCAGGCACGGGCCCGGACTCGTTCACTGTCGACCCGGGTGCAGCGGCCGCCGTCGACCACCACCTCGCCGTCGACCACCACCCGCTCGGCCCGCACCCCCGGCGTGAACGCCAGGTACCAGGGATCGACCCGGTCGGCCGACCAGGTGACCACGTCGTCGCGCACCTCGGGCACGAGGTCGCCGCCGGCATCGAGCCAGGCCCAGGCCGCCTCGGGGGTGGCGGTCACGTCGTCGGCCCGCTGGGCGACGTAGGCCAGCGCGGCCTCCTCCAGCATCGCCGCCCCGATGCCGTCGCTGCCCAGCACCACCCGGTTGCTGGCCGCCGACCAGCGGGCCGGGCGGGCGTAACCCACGCCGTTGTTGAGGTTCGACCGGGGGTTGTGGGCGACCGTCCCGGCCAGGGGAGGGTCGACGTGGACGCAGTGGGCCAGCAGCCAGTCGTCGTTCGCGTGCGGGCGCAGGCGCTCCGCGGCCCCGGCGTCGACCGCGTCCTCGCCCACGTGGACGTGGACGCCCACCCCGTGGTCGGCGGCCAGGCCCACCACGGCCTCCAGGGTGGCGTCCGACAGCGTGAGGCAGGCGTGGGCGCCGACCATGCCCCGCCCGCCCGCCCTCAGGAAGCGGTCGTTCTCCGCCAGCCCGGCCTCGGCGCCGGCCGTGCCGTGCCGATCGGTCACCTCGTAGCAGCACACCGCCCGCACCCCGACCTCGGCACAGGCCGCGGCGATCACGTCGAGGCTGCCGTCGATCGCCGTGGGGCTGGCGTGGTGGTCGACGATGGCTGTCGTCCCGGCCTCGAGCGCCTCCACTGCGCCGAGCAACGCCGACCACCGCACCAGCTCCAGGTCGAGGGCGGCGTCGAGGCGCCACCACACCTGTTCCAGGATCTCCGTGAACCCCGTGGGCGTCCGGGGCGGCGACGGCATCCCGCGGGCCAGCGCCGAGTAGAGGTGGTGGTGTGCGCACACCAGCCCCGGCGTCTGCGCCCCCGTCATGCCATCGGGCCGACCGGGTCGACCGGGTCGATCGACATGGGCAGCGACGAGCGCCACCCGCCGTCGCGGGCGTGCAGCGCCGCGGCGACGGCACCCGCGGTCGGCACCAGCCCGATCTCGCCCACGCCCTTCACCCCGTACGGCGACCGGGGCTGGGGGCGCTCGATCAGGAGCACCTCGACCGGCGGCATGTCCTTGGGGCGCAGGATGTTCAGCGACCGCAGGGTCAGCGCCGTGGGGCGGCCCTCGCCGTCGGTGGGGAAGTCCTCGGTGAGGGCGTAGCCGAGCCCCATGTGGACGGCGCCCAGCACCTGGCCCTCGCACAGCAGCGGGTTGACCACCCGGCCGACGTCGTGGGCGGCGACCACCCGCTCGATCTTGCCCGTCTCCGGGTCCATGATCACCAGCTGGGCGGCGTAGCCGAACGCGGAGTGGATGGTCGGATGCTCGACCGTACCCATCGCCTGGGTCCAGTCGACGCGATGCTCGCCCTCGTAGTCGACGCCCCGCGTGCAGCCCGCCGCCAGGGCCGCCTTGCAGGCCGCGGCGACGGAGCCCGCGCCCATCAGCGTCCCCCGGCTGCCGGTGGTCTGGCCGGCGCCCAGCTCGCGCGACGTGTCGACCAGCACCCGGATCCGCGCCGGGTCCACGTCGAGCTCCTGGGCGGCGACGTGGACCGCCACCGTGTGGATGCCCTGGCCCATCTCCGTCCAGCAGTGGCGCACGGTGATCGTGTCGTCGTGCTCGAAGCGCACGACGGCCTTCGCCACCTCGACGAACCCGTTGCCCAGCCCGGAGTTCTTGAGCCCGAGGCCGAGCCCCACAGCCTTGCCCTCGGCCTGGGCCGCCGCCCAGGCGGGGCGCAGGGCGTCGAGGCAGTCGCGGGCGCCGAGGCAGCCCTCGTCCATGATCTGGCCCGGGCCCCAGGTGGCGCCGGGGGTGACCACGTTGCGCGAGCGGATGGTCCACGGGTCGATGCCGGTGGCTTCGGCCAGGCGGTCGAGCAGGCCCTCGGTGGCGAACTGGGCCTGGTTCGCGCCGAAGCCCCGGAACGCCCCGCACACCGGGTTGTTGGTGCGCGCCGCCACGGCCTCGACGTCGATCGCCGGCCACACGTACGGCCCGCCCATGTGCCCGGCCGCCCGCTCCAGCACCTTCATGCCCACCGAGGCGTAAGGACCCGAGTCGCCGACGATGCGGGCCCGCAGCGCCATCAACCGGCCGTCGCCGTCGCAGCCGGCCCACGCCTCGATGCGGACGGGATGGCGCTTGGGGTGGACGTGCAGCGACTCCTCCCGGCTGAGCGTGCACTTCACCGGCCGCTGCAGCAGGTGGGCGGCGAGCGCGGTCTGCGTCTGGTTGGCGCAGTCCTCCTTGCCGCCGAAGGCGCCGCCGTTGGCGACCAGGTGGACCAGCACCCGGTCCTCGTCGATGCCGAGGACGTCGGCGATCTGGCGGCGGTCGTCCCACACGCCCTGGCCGCCGGAGAACACCTCCAGCCGGCCGTCCTCCAGGGGGACCGCCAGCGTCGACTCGGGTTCGAGGAAGGCGTGCTCCACCCGCTGGGTCTGGAACACCTCGTGGACGACGTGGGCCGCGGCGGACAGCTCGGCGCCCACGTAGCCCCGGCGGTAGGCACTGCGCGACAGCACGTTGCCGTCGAGGCCCCACACGGCGTCCTCGGGGTCGTCGACGGCGGCGACCGGGTCGACGATGGGGCGCAGCCGGTGGTAGTCGACCCGCACGAGCTCCGCCGCGGCGCGGGCGGTCTGGCGGTCCTCGGCGACGACCAGTGCCAGGACGTCGCCGGTGTACGACGTGCGGCCGCCCACCGGGATGAACACCGGCCAGTCGCGGTGGATGAGCCCGATGCGCAGCTCGCCGGGGACGTCGGCGGCGGTGAGCACCCGCACGACGCCGGGGGTCGCCGCTGCCGCCGTGGTGTCGATGGCGAGGACGTCGGCCCGGGCGTGGGTGGCCAGCACCACGGCGGCGTGCAGCATCCCGTCGACCCGCAGGTCGTCGACGTAGGGCTTGTCGCCCAACGCCAGCTCGCCGGCCTGGTAGCGGGTGGAGCGGGTGCCGAGCGCCGTGGGCGCCTCGACGGCGATCTCGGCCTCGTTGCCCTTGGCCAGCGCCTCGACGGCGTCGAGTATCGGGTGGTAGCCGGTGCAGCGGCAGAGGTGGGCGCCCAGGTGGCGGGCGGCCTTGTCGCGGGTGAGGGCGGGGCCGTCCTTGTCGAGGAGGGCCTTGCAGCGCAGCACGATGCCGGGGGTGCAGAAGCCGCACTGGAGGGCGCCGCTGGCGGCGAAGGCGCCGGCGTAGCGGTCGCGCTCGTCGGCGTCGATGCCCTCGAGGGTGGTGACCCGGCGGCCCTCGACCTTGGCGAGCGGCGTCTGGCAGCTGACCACCGCCTTGCCGTCGAGGAGGATCGTGCAGCAGCCGCAGTGACCCGACGGCGAGCAGCCGTCCTTGGGGCTGGTGACGTCGAGCTCCTCGCGCAGGGCCGCGAGCAGGTGGGGGTGCTCGCCGACCTCGACGTCGGCACCGTTGAGCGAGAAGCGAGCCACAGCCCTGCCTACCTTGCCAGACTTCAACAAATTGTTGAAGTCGTTGCCGTTACCACTCGGTAAAACTCCCCCGGTGCCGCTCCTGCTGAACCCCCACACGTCGCCGCTGCCCGCCCCCTCGTCGTCCGGCGACGTGCTGTCGTTCCATCGTCGCCTGCCGGGCTACGCGTCGACGCCGGTGGTGTCCCTGCCGTCCGTGGCCATGGGGTGTGGCGTCGCCGAGGTGCTGGTGAAGGCCGAGGTGTCGCGGCTGGGGCTGCCGTCGTTCAAGGTGCTGGGGGCGTCGTGGGCGGCCTACCGGCTGTTGTGCTCGCGGGTGGGCGAGGTGCCGGAGTGGGGGACGGTGGACGACTTCGCCGACGCCGTGGCCGCGCGGTTGGGGCCATTGCGCCTGGTGGCGGCCACCGACGGGAACCACGGCCGGGCGGTGGCCCACATGGCGGCGCTGTGGCGGCTGAAGGCCACGATCCTCGTCCCGGAGGGGACCGCGGCGGCCCGGATCGACGCCATCGCCGGCGAGGGCGCCGAGGTCGTGGTGGTCGACGGCACCTACGACGACGCCGTCGCCCAGTCGGCCACGCTCGCGGCCGACGACACGCTGGTGGTCTCCGACACCTCGTAGCCGGGCCACGAGGACCCGCCGAGGTGGGTCATCGAGGGCTACTCCACGATCTTCGCCGAGCTGGCCGAGCAGCTGGCGGCCCCGCCGGACGTCGTGATGGTGCCCCTCGGGGTCGGGGCGCTGGGCGCGGCGGCGGCGACCAACTTCCGCGGCCCGACGCTCGTCGGCGTCGAGCCCGACTCCGCGGCCTGCGTGGCGGCGGCGGTCGAGGCGGGCGAGATCGTGGAGGTGCCGGGCCCCCACCGGTCGATCATGGCCGGCCTGAACTGCGGCTTCGCCTCCCCGGTCGCCCTGCCCACGGTGACCGCCGGCTTCACCGCCTTCGTCTCGGTGACCGACGAGCGCTGCCGCGAGGCGATCCGCGAGCTCTCCGACTCGGGCCTCGATGTCGGCGAGACCGGTGCCGCGGCCCTCGCCGGCCTGCTGACCCTCACCGACACCGCGTCCCTCCCCACCGACACCCGGGTGCTCCTCCTCGCCACCGAGGGCGTCACCGACCCCGCCAACTTCGAGTCGATC
>DATHJB010000204.1 GCA_035316325.1 Acidimicrobiales bacterium | reverse complement strand
CGGTCCCCTCAACCATGTGCCCTCCGGTTGTTCTGCCCCCGCGGGCGGGCCGTCAGGGCCCGTCCCCAGATCCCCCTTGCCGGACCTAACCTAAGCACATCTCTCTAAGTCCGCAAGCACCTTCTTTCACTCGGCGTGGTCAGAAGTAACCCTCCTTCTTGCGGTCCTCCATCGCCGCCTCGGTGACGCGGTCGTCTGCTCTCGTCGCGCCGGGAGGACCTTCGCGCTGTGAGTCTCCTCGCGGTCGCGCGGTGTCGCAGGTCGTGCAAGCTCAGATCACCGGCTGCCACTGTGATCTAGCCTGTGGTGCCGACCGTTCGGCGGAGCGGCGTGATGAGCCGGGGGGCCAGGTGCGTGGACGAACTGGGGTGAGGAAAGCTGTTGTCGGAGCTGCGGCCGTCGCGGTGGTCGGTCTCCTCCTCCTACCCGGCAGCGGCGTGCCAGTCATCCCGGGAAGGCCGCCGACGACATCGAACCCGGACCCGGTTGGCTTCCCGTCCAGCGGACCCACGATTGACGCGTTCTCAGTTCGCTTGTCTGACCTCGATCTTGAAGGCGGCGACCTGAATGCCCCCACGGGCCCCGAGGATTCCACCCCCGCTCCTGACTTCCGAGCGCCGGTCGACGTCTCCGTACTCGACTCTCTGGCGTACCTCGACACCGGGGTCGACAGTCTCGATCACATCGCTGAACTCGACCCTGACCGCAGTGAGGCTCGCTCCGAGCTCGACGGGGCAACCCGCGGCACAAGGGGCGCACTGGAACCCGTCCTCCTAGCCCTGATCGTGCTCAAAGCCTTCCACGACCAAGACCGAGATCGACGCCTACGGGCCTCAGCCGCGGTGAGCCGCGATCCTCAGCACCCGGCCATGCCCACTCCTCGTCTACGCGCAGGTGCCTGAAGACACCCCCAGGACACCCACGCGGACAGGTCCAGCCACACGGCACCCCACGACTCGGGACAGACGACCTCCACCCAGAACGGCCGCTAAGCACTCCAGACCCTTCGCGACCGCAGGCACCCCCCACCATCGAAGACAACGGACCTCCGGCCGGAAGCACGCCCACAGCATCACTCCGCCGGTCCCGTGCTCGTCCTCTCGGCGACCGACACCGTCGTCCTGTGCATCCTCGACCCGGCGTTGTGGGGCATGCACGCACGACCTCGATCTCCAGGACGCGAGCGAAGGGCAGCTGACCGCACTCTGGCGAGGCTGCCAGGGCTGGTCCCACCGACGCCCGCTGCTCGGCCGGTAGGGCGTCGAAGGCGTCGGGAATCGCCCACCCGGCGACGGCGATCGCCGCTGCTTGGTTCCCGAAGCTGAGCAACGCCTTCGCCGCTTCGTCACTCGGCGTTGCCGAGGTAGGGACCGGTCAGCTCGCCCGCATCGTCGAGCGTGACTTCGCCGCCATTAAGAACATAACGCGAGGGAGGGGGCTTGCCGCAAACGACCCAAACGTGCTGATCATGACCGTTCGCTGAGCCGATCATGGCCAGAACCTGAAGGAGTCATGGAATGCGTATTTTGCTTTCGGCAGCTGGGTCGGGCGGGAGCGGCGATGACTGAGCATGCGGTGGTGATCGCAGGAGGCGGCCCGACCGGGCTGATGCTGGCGGGCGAGCTGGCGTTGGCGGGGGTCGACGTCGTCGTCGTCGAACGACGTGCCAGCCAGGATGTCGACGGCTCGCGTGCCGGGGGTCTTCACTCCCGCACCATCGAGGTGCTCGATCAGCGTGGCGTCGCGGAACGATTCGTCTCGGCGGGGCAGGTACATCCCTTCGTGGGCTACGCCGGGATGTTCCTGGACATCAGCGACTTCCCCACCCGCCACAACCACCTACTTGCGCTGTGGCAGCGCGACTTCGAGCGCATCCTGGCTGGCTGGGTGGTCGGTGAGCTCGGGGTGCCGATCCTTCGTCGCTGCGAGGTGGTGGGCTTCGCGCAGGACGACACCGGCGTCGATGTCGAGCTGTCCGGCGACACGTCGCTTCGAACCGAGTACCTCGTCGGGTGCGACGGAGGACGCAGCCTGATCCGCAAGGCGGCCGGCATCGACTTCCCCGGATGGGACCCGACGACCAGCCACCTGATCGCCGAGGTCGAGATGGCCGAGGAGCCGCCGGTCGGCATGCTCCCCGAGGGTGGTGGCATCGGTCCCGTCAACCCGGGGGACGATGGCGGGCCGTACCGGGTCGTCCTGGTCGAGAAGCAGGTCGAACACACCGGCGAGCCCAACCTGCAGTACCTCAGCGAGGCGCTCGTCGCCGCCTACGGGACGGACTACGGGGTCCACAGCCCGACCTGGATCTCCCGGTTCACCGACACGACCCGGCAGGCGGCGTCCTACCGCGAGGGACGCGTGCTGCTCGCCGGTGACGCCGCACACGTGCATGGCCCGCAAGGTGGACAGGGCCTCAACACGGGCGTGCAGGATGCCGTGAACCTGGGATGGAAGCTGGCCCAGGTCGTCAACGAGACATCACCCGAGAGCCTCCTCGACACCTACCACGCCGAACGACACCCCGTCGGTGCCCGGGTGTTGCAGAACACCATGGCGCAGGTCGCGCTCAGCCGCATCGACGAGCGCAGCAGGGCCCTCCGCGACACCATGACCGAACTGCTGAGCACGGACGAGCCGCGCCGGCGCATCGCCGCGATGATCTCCGGTCTCGACATCCACTACGACCTCGGAGAGGGGCACCCGTTGCTCGGGCGGCGCATGCCCGACCTCGACCTGTCCACCGCGGACGGTCCCACGCGCGTCTTCACCCTGCTGCACGACGTCCGGCCCGTGCTCCTCAACCTCGGTGAACCCGGCGGTTTCGACATCTCTCCCTGGGCGGATCGAATCCGGTTGGTCGACGCCAAGCACGCTGGCGTGTGGGAGCTACCGGTCCTTGGCGAGATCGCTGCTCCCCCGGCCGTGGTGATCCGACCCGACGGACATGTCGCCTGGGCAGGAGACCTCACGGACCCAGAGCTGCCTCGAGCACTTGCGACCTGGTTCGGAGCGGCCACTCCGGCTTAGAACCCGACAGTGGCAGTCATTGGATGCCGGCGTCGAGGCGCTGACGTCGCTGCGTGCCCCAGGCTCCCAGCGGGCGGAGGGCTTCGTTCAGCGTGCGGCCGTGCTCGGTCAGGGAGTACTCCACCTTCGGGGGCACCTGGCGGTACACCTCGCGGTGGATCAGACCGTCCTCCTCCATCTCGCGCAGGTGCTGGATGAGCATCTTCTCGCTGACGCCCACCAGACCCCGCTTGAGCTCGCCGAAGCGGCGGATGCCGTAGTTGTCGAGCTCCCACAGGATCAGCGACTTCCACTTCCCCGACACCACGTCCATCGCGGCGTCGATGCCGCAGATGTAGGGACCGCATCTCGCCGTCGTTGCCATCGAGCCCTCCGTGTCGTGCCTGCGTTCGCCCCAATACTTACCAAATGGTGGGTATCGAACTAAAAGGTAGGTACTTGGCAGCTCGCCGGTATAGGCGAATGATGGCTCCGCATGAGCCACAACCCCTCCCCCACCACGGTGGTCGGCCTCGGCGCGATGGGCGGCGCCCTCGCTGCCGCGCTGATCGATGCCGGGCACCCCACCACTGTTTGGAACCGATCGCCCACCAAGTCCCAACCGCTCGCCGCTCGCGGCGCCACCACCGCCGCCTCGGTCGAGGCAGCCGTGTCGGCCAGCCCGCTGACCGTCGTTTGCCTGTTCGACCACGCATCGGTCCACGAAGTACTCGATCCGATCGCCTCAAGCCTGCGCAGGCACGCGCTGGTCAACCTCACGACCACCACGCCCAACGAGGCTCGGGAGCTGGCCGACTGGGCCGCCCGACACGCCATCGACTACCTCGACGGCGCCGTCATGGCCGTGCCGGAGATGATCGGCAGCCCCGGCTCAGCCATCTTCTACAGCGGCTCGGCCACGGTGTTCGAAGAGCACCGCGCACCGCTCGATCGGTGGGGACAGAGCAGCTACTTCGGGCCCGACGCCGGCATGGCGTCGCTCTACGACATGGCGATGCTCGCCGGCATGTACGTGACATTCGCCGGCTTCATGCACGGCGCCGCGATGGTCGGCGCCGAGGGTGTATCCGCCACGGACTTCGCCACCCGGGCCACACCGTTCCTCGCCGCGATGACAGGCGCGTTCGCCGGCCTCGCAGCCACCATCGACGCCACCGGCTACGCCGCTGAAGGCCAGCAGAGCCTGGAGTTCTCCGACCTCACCAAGATCGTCACGGCGAGCGTCGAACAGAGCGTCAGCGCCGAGGTGCTGCAGCCAGTGCACGAGATGATCCAGCGCCAGATCGCCGCCGGCCACGGCAAGCAGGGCTTCGCCCGCATCTTCGAGGAGCTGACGGCCACACGATGAGCAACACGACCGACCTCGCACCGGTCACCGTGATCGGCCTCGGCCCAATGGGCCAGGCGATGGCCACAGCCTTGATGAAGGCAGGGGTGCCGGTGACGGTGTGGAACCGCACACCAAGCCGAGCCGCCGAACTGGTCGCCTCGGGAGCCACCCTGGTGCCGACGCCGGCCGACGCCATCGCCGCCAGCGAGCTCACGATCCTCAGCCTCACCGACTACCGGGCGATGTACGACATCCTCGATGGGGCCGTGAGCGCGCTCGCCGGCACGACCATCGTCAACCTGAGCTCGGACACGCCGGACGTCACCCGCGACGCAGCCGCCTGGGCGGCACAGCACGATGCCCGCTTCCTCGCCGGCGGCGTCATGGTGCCGGCCCCGATGGTCGGCACCGATGCGGCCTACGTGTACTTCAGCGGTCCCGAAGCCGTGCTCCGCGCGCACGAAACGGTGCTCCGGCTGCTCGGCACGCCGCGCTACGTCGGCGAGGACCCAGGCCTCGCGCAACTCTGGTATCAGGCGCAGCTCGCCGTGTTCCTCACCGCCCCTGTCAGGGCTGCTGCAGGCCGCAGCGATGGTGAACGCAGCCGGGGTGCCGGTCGGCGACTTCCTGCCCGACGCGCTCGACACGCTGACCGGCATCCCCGCGATGCTCCAAGGCGGTCACGACCTGGCCAGGCAACTGGAAAGCGGGGTACATCCAGGCGACCTGAGCACCGTGCTGATGATGGGCGCCACAGCCGACCACATCGTGAGCACCAACGAAGCCAGCGGCGTCGACACCGAGCTACCTCGTGCGATCAAGTCGCACTACGACCGAGCGATCGCCGCCGGCCACGGCACCGACAACTGGACCGCCCTCCACGAGGTGATCAGACCCCAACGCTGTAGAGCCGCTCGGCGATCTCGGTGTTGGTGAGCCCCTCGCCGGCGAGGTCGACGATGGTCTGCTCGGACGTCCCGATCGGGATCGGCGCCGACGAACTGCCCGACGAGCTCCCGCGCCTGCTCGTAGACGGCCGTGCTCAGCCGCGACTTGTAACCGGTGCCCCGATGCACGCTCGCAGAGAAGGGAAGGAACCGTTCGACCGTCTCCACGACCGAGCAGAACGGCGGCGTACTCGCAGCGTTGTCGAGGTTCACATACGCGACCCGGCGACCGTCGAGGACAGGAACCGGTACGTCCACTCCCACCAGCGCACCACGCAACCCCAACGCCTCGTCCGCCCGAATCGCCACGACCTCGACGGTACGACGAGCCGCCCGACACCACATCGGTAGGACTACACAACCCGATCTCCGCGGCAGCCCCTGAGGGACTACAGGGGGCGCTTGGCGAGGTAGATGGTGCTGGAGGACTGGCCGCCGCTATGGGGGTTGGGGAAGGTGACGACGCGGGCTTCGCAGGATGTGAAGACCTGCTCGACGGTGGCGATGTAGTCGGCGTCGGGCGGGTGGTCGGACCAGAGCCCGAACACACCGTCGGGGTGGAGGCGAGCGGCGAGAGGTCGGAGTCCCTCGGGGGTGTAGAAGGGGGCGTGGCTGGGGTGGAGGTGGCCTCGCGGGGTGTGGTCGATGTCGACGAGCACGGCGTGGTAGCGGTCGGGAGAGTCGGGCCCGAAGCCCGTGTTCTCGGCGACCATCGCGAAGAAGTCGCCGGTGACGAGGTGGCAGCGAGCGTCGGTGACGAGCTCCTCGGCGCAGGGGACGAGCTTGCGCTCGTGCCAGTCGACGACGGCGCTGAGGGCTTCGACGACGTGGAGCGAGCGCACTCGGGGGTCGTCGAGCACCGCCCGGGCCGTGTAGCCGAGTCCGAGCCCGCCGACGACGACGTCGAGGCCGGTGTCAGGGAGCTGGGCGAGCCCGAGCTCGGCGAGCTGGATCTCGGAGGCGGTGAAGAGGCTCGACATGAGGTACTCGTCGCCGAGCCTCACCTCGTAGACGTCGACCAGCAGCGATGGTTCGAGGCGACGGCGCAGGCTGATCTCGCCCATCTCGGTCTGTTGCGAGTCGATGTGTTCGAAGCGCGTGCTCATGGGGACCTCGGCGTGAACTCCGCGTCGAGGTGCTTGATGCCGTTGATGAAGTTGGAGCGCAGGCGCTGGGGTTCGCCCACGACGTGGATGTCGGGCAGGCGATGCAGCAGCTCGCGGAACATCACGCTGATCTCACGCCGGGCGAGGTGGGCGCCGAGGCAGAAGTGCGGGCCCGGGCCGCCGAAGCCCACGTGGTCGTTGGGCGTGCGACCGATGTCGAAGGTGAACGGGTCGTCGAACACCGCCTCGTCGCGGTTCGCCGACCAGTACCACAGCACCACCCGGTCGCCCTCCGAGA
>DATHJB010000203.1 GCA_035316325.1 Acidimicrobiales bacterium | reverse complement strand
ATGGCTGCTCCGATGGCCCGTCCCTCCACAGCCCGGCACTCTAGAGCACTACGCTGAACCGACCCAGGGGACGTAGCTCAGTTGGCTAGAGCACCTGCTTTGCAAGCAGGGGGTCGTGGGTTCGAGTCCCATCGTCTCCACCCAGGCGCTGCCGTGGCGCGACGGGGACCGTTACCCCTGGTGAGGTGACGGGTCCCCGGGCCGACCGGGTTAGTGGTGTTGGGGGTGCTCGCCGGCCTCGTTGGTCAGGGTGACCACCAGTTCTGAGTGGCCCGTGCCGGGTAGGCCGAGCACGGCGTTGAACAAGCTGGTCCAATCGCCGCAGTTGGTCATCGCCGCGACGGGGTTGTAGTCGATCGTCTTCAGCGTGAGCCGACCGGTGCTCTCGTCGTAGTCGTCGGCGACGTAGACGTTGTCCGCGTAGCCGACCGAGCAGGCCGGGTCGTAGCCCGGGTAACCGGAGATCAGGTCGAACATGATCGTCATCGGGATGGCGATGACGACGCCGTCAGGGGTGAAGATCCCCTCTCGCATCGGCCCGGCACCCTGAGGGACGATGTCGAGGCACCACAGCTCACCCCCGCTCATCAGGCACTCTCCACCGGCTCGACGTGCAGGTCGGCGGGGTCGATGACGATCCGGCCGTTCTCCTCGATCGTTGCCGCCAGGAAGCTGCCGCCGTAGGGCTGCAACCCGTCGAGGCGCTCGTTGGCGTCGTCGGTCGCATCGCATTGGGGGTCGCCCCCGTCGGCGTCGTCGTCGATGCCGTTGGCGCACATCGGGTTGCCCACGTCGAAGAAGCTCCGCTCCGTCTTCTCGGCACGATCGCCTGTGGATCTGGCTCTAGGGGAGGACTGCGGTGGCCTCGACCTCGACGAGCAGGTCGGGTTCGGCCAAGGCCGCGACGCCGAGGAGGGTGATCGGGCGGAGCGGGTCGACGTTGGCACGGGCGGCGGCTCGTCCGATCCCCTCGCCGAGGGCGGCCATCTTGTCGCCGGTCCAGTCGACCACGTAGATCGTCAGCTTCCCGACGTCGGCGAAGGTGCCGCCTGCGGCCTCCACCGCCGTGGCCACGTTCACGAAGGCCTGCTCGACCTGGGCGGCGAGGTCGCCGGGTCCGACCGGCTGGCCGTCGGCGTCCCGGGCGACCTGCCCGGCGATGAACACCGTTCGTGACCCGGACGCCACCGCCACCTGCCGGTACACGTCCGGCTTGGGAAGGCCGTCCGGGTTGAGGAGTTCGATGGGCATTGTGGGGTCTCCTTGATCGAGTGCGGAGTTCAGAGCAGAGGATGTCACCTCTGGTGGAGGGGGCAGCTCCAGGTCGTGCGGCCGGCGATCTGGCGGCGGAGGAGGGGAGTGCCGTCGAGGGGGCAGAGGGCGCCAAGGGCGGCGGCGGTGCGGAGGGGTCCGGTGTGGCTGCCGCCGGTGGACATCATCGTGGGCAGGGTGGTGAGGATCGACTGGTGGAGGGCGCCGAGCTCGGACGGAGTGAGGGAGCTCGCGGGGCGGGCGGGGTCGAGGGCGGCGGCGAAGAGGATCTCGTCGGCGAGGAGGTTGCCGATCCCGGCGATGCGGGACTGGTCGAGAAGGCGGGCCTTGAGAGGCGCCCGGCTCCGGCCCAGCGCCGCCGCCAGCTCCGACGCCGTGATCGTCAGGGCGTCGGGGCCCAGCCGCGCCACGTCGGGGTCCAGCTCGACGCCGCCGAGACGCCGCGGGTCGAGCATGCGGAGGTCGCCGCCGTCGTCGAAGAAGAGGGAGAAGCGGATCCAGGCGGGATCGGTCCGGGTGCTGGAGTACTGGAGGCGATCGATCGACGCCGACCCGTCGACCAGCAGCCGTCCCGTCATCCCGAAGCGCAGGCCGAGCCGGGTGCCGTCCTCCAGATCGAGGAGCAGCAGCTTGCCGACCCGGTCGATACCGGAGACCCGCTGCCCGACCAAGGCCGGCTCCAGCACCGAACGGTCGCCCCGCTTCACGTACCAGGCGTCCGGCGCCTCGACAGCCACGATCCGGCGGCCCACCACCGCCGACGCCTGCCGCCGATAGGTCTCCACCTCCAACAGCTCCGGCACGGCGCGCAGCCTAAGCACCCTCCGTGCGCCACGATGTCGGCGTGGAGCTCGTATCGGCGCTGGCGGCCATGGGGGCGGTCGTCGTCGTCTTCCTCGTCGCCCAGCCGCGGAAGAAGCGCGACGGCCCGTCTGCGGGGGAGGAAGGAAGCTTCCGGCCGCTGGTGACGTCGCCCGACGAGGCGAGGTGCCATGAGTGTGGTGGGGACGTCGAGGCCGGGTACCTGACCGGTGGCGACTACATCATCTGGCGACCCGGCGGGCGGCAGCGCCGGGGGCGTGAGCGGCTGGACGACGCCGGGTGGAAGGCGGTCCGGCAGCCGGCGCGGCGGTGCACGGCGTGCCGCCTCGTCTGGTTCGAGTACTGACAACGGCACCCGAACTCGGTCCGGGCGGGTTGGCGAACACCGGTACCGTGGCAGGGGTCCGCCAGGAGGCTCCCGAGATGTCCACTCTCTTCTTCGCAGGTGTTGCGTGGCCGTACGCCAACGGTCCACGCCACATCGGTCACGTCGCCGGCTTCGGCGTGCCCTCGGACATCTGGGCACGCTGGGCGCGCATGGCCGGCCACGAGGTGCTGATGGTGTCGGGCACCGACGAGCACGGCACGCCCATCACCGTCGCCGCCGAGGCCGAGGGGCTCACCCCCAAGGAGCTGGCCGACCGGAACAACGCCCTCATCGTCGAGGACCTGCGGGGGCTCGGCCTCTCCTACGACCTCTTCACCCGCACCACCACGGCCAACCACTACGAGGTCACCCGCGAGCTGTTCCGCAGCCTCTACGAGCACGGCGGCATCATCGAGATCGAGCAGCAGGTCGCCTTCTCCGCCTCCGACGGCCGCTCGCTGCCCGACCGCTACATCGAGGGCACCTGCCCCATCTGCGGCTACGACAGCGCCCGCGGCGACCAGTGCGACAACTGCGGCAACCAGCTCGACCCGGAGGACCTCATCGAGCCCCGGTCGAAGATCGACGGCCTGCCGCCGGTGTTCAAGATGACCAAGCAGTACGCGCTCGACCTGCCCCGGTTCGCCGAGGAGCTGCGTGACTGGGTGAAGGCCCAGGACCGCTGGCGCCCCAACGTCCGGGCGTTCAGCCTCAACCTGCTCGACGACGCCAAGGTCCGGGCGATCACCCGCGACATCGGCTGGGGCGTCCCCATCCCCTTCCCCGAGTGGGAGAACGACCCGCTCAAGCGCATCTACGTGTGGTTCGACGCGGTGATCGGCTACCTGTCGGCATCCATCGAGTGGGCCCAGCTCAGCGGGGAGCCCGACGCCTGGAAGCGCTGGTGGCTCGCCCCCGACGACGCGGCCCGCCACGCCTACTTCATGGGCAAGGACAACATCGTCTTCCACTCGTTCCTGTGGCCGGCGATGCTCGCCGGCTACGACGGCCCGCTGTGCGACGCACCCGACGGGACGCACCGTCCGCTCCACCGCCCCGACGACATCGTGGCCAGCGAGTTCCTCACGATGGAGGGCCGCAAGTTCTCGTCGTCGCGCCAGGTCGTCATCTACGTGAGCGACGTCCTCGAGCGCTACGGCCCCGACCCGCTGCGCTTCAGCCTCACCGCGGGCGGCCCCGAGACCGGCGACGCCGACTTCACCTGGGCCGAGTTCGTCCGCCGCAACAACGACGAGCTGGTGGCCACCTGGGGCAACCTGGTGCAGCGGGTGTGCGCCATGCTGCGCCGCAACGGCGATGTCGTGCCCGACCGGGGCTCCCAGCCGGCGGACGGCAAGGAGCTGCTGTCCCGGGTGGCCGACGGGTTCGCCAAGGTGGGTGACGGCATCGAGCGCTACCGCTTCAAGCAGGCGCTCAGCGACGTCCTGCTGCTGGCCCAGGAGGTCAACGCCTTCGTGTCGCAGAACGAGCCGTGGAAGGTGGTGAAGACCGACCCCGACGCGGCACTCGGCATCCTCTCCGCGGCCTACGACGCGGTGTGCGACCTCAACGTGATGATCACGCCCTTCCTGCCCCACGGCGCCCAGCGGGTGTGGGACAACCTGGGCGCGCCGGTCACGGTCCCGTTGCCGGTGGTCACCGAGGTGGGTGACGGCGACGACCGCCACCGGGTGATGCGCACGGCCCCCGACACCAATCGCTGGGAGCCGCTCCGGGTGGAGCCCGGCACGCCGATCGGCCCCGCGTCGACGCTGTTCGCGAAGATCGACACCGACGTGGTCGACGCCGAGTTGGCCCGCCTGGCCGAGTCCAGCACCGCCTGAGCGCGCGCCCCCCGACCGCGTCCCCCGCCGCCGCCTGCGGGACGTACCGGGTTCGTGCCAGTATCGGCGCCCCCCATGGCTCGCAGCGTTCGTCTCCGTCCTTGGCAGAAGCGCGCCCTCGACCGGCTCGCTGCGACCGAGTCCTCCGACTTCCTGGCTGTCGCGACCCCGGGCGCCGGCAAGACGACGTTCGCCCTCACCGCGGCGGTCCACGACCTGGCCGCGAACCAGGGTCGGCGGCTGATCGTCGTGGCGCCGACGTCGCACCTCAAGCTCCAGTGGGCCGACGCCGCCGAGGGCTTCGGCCTCCACCTGGAACCGACGTGGGCACCGGGCAAGGGCGCGCTGCCGGCCGACGTCCACGGCCTGGTGACCACCTACCAGCAGGTGGCGTCGAACCCCGACCCGCTCCGGGGCATGGCCGAACGGAGCCTGGTGGTGCTCGACGAGATCCACCACGCCGGCGACGACCGGGCCTGGGGCGCCAGCGTCCGCCACGCCTTCGAGCCGGCGCCCCGACGCCTCAGCCTCTCCGGCACCCCGTTCCGGTCGGACACCCTGTCGATCCCCTTCGTCAACTACGTCGGTGAGGAGGCGGTGCCCGACTTCGAGTACGGCTACGGCGACGCCCTCGGCGACGGTCGGGTGGTCCGTCCCGTCTACTTCCCCCGCATCAACGGGTTCATGGAGTGGATCACGCCCGACGGGATGGTGGCGTCGGCCTCGTTCGACGACGCGCTCGACAAGTCCGGGGCCGCCCAGCGCCTCCGCACCGCGCTCAGCCTCGACGGCGAGTGGCTGCCGGCGGTGCTGGTCCAGGCGAACGATCGGCTGAAGGCGCTGCGGCGCCACCACCCCGAGGCCGGCGGCCTGGTGATCGCCGCCGACCAGGACCACGCCCACGGCATCGTCGACCTGCTGAAGAACCGCTGCGGCGTGCGGGCCGCGGTGGCCGTGTCGGACGATCCCCGCTCGTCGGTGCGCATCGCCCGCTTCTCCGGCAGCTCCGACCCGTGGATCGTGGCGGTGCGGATGATCTCCGAGGGCGTCGACATCCCGCGCCTGCGCATCGGCGTCTACGCCACCACGACCACCACGGAGCTGTTCTTCCGCCAGGCCGTGGGCCGCTTCGTCCGTTGGACGAGAGGCGTGCCCCGCCAGAAGGCGTACCTCTTCATCCCCGACGACCTGCGCCTGCGGACGTGGGCGACGCAGGTGGCCGACGCCCGCCGCCACTCGCTCCGCAAACCGGAGACGAATGGTGACGAGCAGCCCGCCGACGACATCGCCTTCGACGAGATGGTGCACGAGGACGACATGAACCCCGAGTCGGTGTCGCTGTTCGCGGCCCTCTCCGCGGTCGTGACCGGCGAGGACGAGTCGTCGGTGTTCGAGCTCGACGACGACGCCCTGGACCGTATGGAGCAGGACGACGGCGAGGACGCCAGCGAGACCGCCGGCTACGACGTGCCGCTGCCGTCGCTCGGCGAGTCGACCTCCGGGATCGACGCCGCGGTGGCCGCGCACGTGGGCGCCCACGCCGGCGCCGCGGCGAGCTCGCGGCAACGTCGGGCGGAGCTGCGCGAGCAGAACGCGAAGATCGTGCAGGAGCTCGTGTGGCAGACCGGCCAGACCCACGCGCAGGTCAACTCGAGGCTCAACCGGCTCGTCGGGCTGCGCCGGATCGACGAGGCGACGGTCGACCAGCTGGCGAAGCGCCTGACGCACGCCGAGCGCTGGTTCAAGAACGGCTGACCGAAAACTCAACTAAATCAAGGCGGATTTCCACCACCCTCCGCGTTCATGGCCGTGGGACCTGCACGTTTGCGTGAGCATCCCCGCGCGCAACGTGAACATTGGTGAGACTGTGCGCGTTATCCCTACACAGTCAGGAGCGCGTGAAATGAACCGTCGTGATCTGGTCGCCGCCGTGGCCAACCACACCGGACGAGACCGCAAAGAGGTCGACGAGGTCCTCAAGGGCTTCACCGATGTGGTCACGGCCGTCGTTTCGAAGGGCGAGCCGGTCGCCATCTCCGGCTTCGCCAAGTTCGTCAAGGTCGACCGTCCGGCTCGGATGGGCCGCAACCCCCAGACGGGTCAGCCGGTGCGGATCAAGGCCTCGAAGAAGGCCCGCGTGACCGTGCTCAAGGCGTTCAAGGACGCCGTGATGAGCCCGAGCACCGCCCCGAAGCTTGTCAAGGGCACGTGGCCGCCGGCCCCGGCGCCCGCCAAGCCGGCCAAGAAGGCCGCTCCCGCCAAGCCCGCCAAGGCTGTCGCCAAGCCGGCCGCCAAGCCGGCTGCGAAGCCGGCGGCCAAGAAGGCCACCCCGAAGAAGGCGGCTGCCAGCAAGTCGGCGGCCACCCGCAAGACCACGGCGACGCGCAAGAGCGCCGCCAAGCGCGCCCCGGCGAAGAAGACCACCGCCCGCAAGCGCTGAGTCGCCCACGCGAACGAGGAATCCGGATCGGCCCCTGGCGCTCCGCCGGGGGCCGCATCGCGTCCGGGGAGGGACGCCGCCCCAAAAGTTCGCGGGGAGTTCCTACACGCCGCGTGCCCCGGCGGCGTTCTTGAGGCAGTGTTGAGCACGATGGTGGTCGACCACCGCTTAGCCGATGCCCTCCCGACGAAGGTCGGCAGTGTGGCGGTACCGGCGTTCGAGGCGTTCTACGTCGCCAACGAGCGTCGGCTCTACCGCGCGCTGTTCGTGGTCACCGGCGACCGCGACCAGGCCGAGGACGTCATGCAGACGGCGTTCTGCAAGGTCTGGGAGCGCTGGGACCGGGTGGCGATGCTCGACGATCCCGTCGGCTACCTCTTCCGTACGGCCTTCAACACGCAGCGCAGCGCGGCCCGCCGCAGCGTGCGGGCGGCCCGGCGCCTGGTCGGCTGGATGTCGGAGGCGTCGCCGCAGGGGCCTCCCGAGCCGTCCGAGGTGGCGGCCACGCGAGACAGCGCGGCCCGGGCCCTGGACGAGCTCACCCGGCGCCAGCGGGAGGCGGTCGTGCTCACGGCGTTGCTCGGCTTCGGGGGTCCCGAGGCCGCGCAGATCATGGGCATCCGCCCTGCCACGGTGCGAGTCCTGGTCAGTCAGGCACGTGCGGTGCTCGCACGGTCGCCGGAGCACGAGGTGCCGCGCTCGTGAGAGTGACGTGACGGGCAAGCGTGACGACCTACGGGCCCTCCTCGACAAGTTCGCCGCTAACGCCGGCGACCCCCCAGAGCACGGACTGGACGGGGTCATGGCGCGGCGGCGCCGCCGGACGCGCCATCGCCGTGGAGCTGTCGCCACGGCGATGGCGCTGGCGGTGTTCGGAGTCGTCGCCCTTCCCTGGCTGAGCGGCCTGCAGCGCCCCCACGACGTGTCCGCGGCATCGGAGGGGTCGTCGCCCGAGCGGAACACCGAGCTGCCCGACGTCGTGAAGTTGTTCTGCGCCGGCGGCGGCATCGACGTGCCGGTGGCGTCGATCCGGCCTCAGCACGACGGCCTGCACCTCGACGTCGACAACCGGCTGGGCGCCACCACCCAGGTGTGGGTGACCGCCGACGGCTGGAGCTCGGGCCGCTTCGACGTGTCGGCGGGCGAGACCAGCAAGGTGCTCGCCGCCCCGCCCGGTTCGCTGACCGTCGGCTGCCACGCCGGCGACACCGACCAGCAGCGCCGGGTCGACCTGGTCGACGTCGACCACCTCTACGAGGCGCCGACGCTCGACTGCCCCGAGGAGGAGCGGGCGCCGCTCGCCGGCGTGTTCCCGGTGGTCAAGGTCACCCCGTCGCTGCCGACGGCCGCCCGCGATGCCCTGACCACGGACCGCATCCCCGACAGCGTCCAGATGAAGGCCTTCACCGGCTACCCCGAGGGGGACAGGGTGTGGGACTCACCGGCGGCCGACCCCGTGGTGCAGGTGGTCCGCAGCGACGAGACCGTGGCGCTGGTCCACCTGGCGGGCACGCCGCCCGCCGAGGACCGCGGGCAGGCGGCGCCGGAGGGAAGCGACGCCACCGCGCGCGAGCCCACCCCGGTGGCGCCCTGGACGAGCGCCCCCCTGGTGGAGCACTGCCCGGCCTTCCTGGCCCCGCCCTCCGGCGACGTGGAGTCGCCCCGGGGTCAGGCGTAGTCAGGCATACAGCGCGTCGATCTCCGCCGCGTACTTGGCGAGGATCGTGCGGCGCTTGAGCTTCGACGTGGGCGTGAGCTCGTCGCTGTCGGGCAGCCACTCCTGGCCCAGGATGGCGACCCTCTTCACCCGCTCGGCCTGGTTGAAGCGCTGCATCGCCTCGTCGACGCCAGCCTCGACCGCGGCCCGCAGCTCGGGCGACGCCGCCAACTCGGCGAACGATGTGAAGCGGACGCCGTGCTCGCGGGCCCACACCGGCGCCACCTCGGGATCGGGCACCACGAGGGCGGAGATGAACGGGCGCTCGTCGCCCACCGTGCACGCCTGGCCCACGAGGGGCACCGTCTTCAGCGCCGCCTCCAGGTTGGCGGGGCTGATGTTCTTGCCGCCGGCGGTGATGATCAGCTCCTTCTTGCGGTCGACGATGCGCAGGTAGCCGTCGTCGTCGAGCTCGCCGATGTCGCCGGTGTGCAGGGTGCCGTCGTCGTCGAGCGCCTCGGCGGTGCGTTCGGGGTCGTCGAGGTAGCCGAGGAACACGTTGCCGCCGCGGCAGCACACCTCGCCGTCGTCGGCCAGGAACACGTCGCAGCCGGGGAAGGCGACGCCGACGTAGCCGGGCTTCACCTCGAGCGGCGACCACGTCATGGGCCCGGTGGTCTCGGACAGCCCGTAGATCTCCGACATGGGCACGCCGATCGCCCGGTACCAGGTGATCAGCTCGGCCGGGATGGGGGCGGCGCCGGTGACGGCGTACTGGGCGGCGTCGAGGCCGACCTTCTCCCGCACGCCCCGGAACGCGGCCTCGTCCATGGCGGCGAGGGCGTCGTCGTCCTCGGTGGTCGACGCGCCCCACGTGCGCTTCTCGACCAGCGGCGCGGCCGTGGCGACGGCGCCGTCGAAGCGGGCCTTGGCCTCGGGGTCGGCGCCCAGCGCGGCCTCGACGCCGGCGTGGATCTTCTCCCACACCCGCGGGACGCCGAACATGGTCTGGGGCCGCACCTCGCGGGCGTAGGCCGCGACCTCGGCAGGGTCGGGGCAGGTGGTCACCTCGAACCCGCCCACGATCGCCAGGTAGTGGCTCGACATGCGCTCGGCGATGTGGGCCATCGGCAGGTACGACACCACCCGGAACCCCGTCGGGTCGATGTCGAGCAGCTCGAGGTAGCCCGCGGCCGTCCACACCACGTTGTAGTGGCTGAGCATCACGCCCTTGGGCGGCCCGGTGGTGCCCGACGTGTAGATGACGGTGACGAGCGACTCCGGCGTGCAGCTCTCGAGCGCGGCGTGGAGGTCAAGCGTGTTGTGGCCCTCGAGGATGCCGGCGGCGTCGACCACGCCGGGGCCGCTGACGCCCAGCGGGTTGTCCATGAGCACGATCCGCTCGAGCTTCGGCAGCTCGTCCTGCACGGCGAGGAAGCGCTCCAGGAACCCGGCGTCCTCCACCACGGCGACCTTCGCCTCGCAGTGGCCGGCGAGGTAGGCGACCTGCTCGGGCGGCGACGAGTTGTAGATCGACACGGAGGTGGCACCGAGGAACGCCACGGCGAGGTCGACCACGTGGAACTCGGGGATGTTGCGCATCATCAGCACGACGCGGTCGCCGGGCCCGACGCCGAGTGAGGCCAGCCCGGCGGCGGCGCGGGAGACGCGGTCGGCGTAGTCGTCGTACGTCCAGCTGCGCCAGCCGCCGCCCTCCTCCCGGGCGCGCAGGGCGACCAGGTCGCCATGGGCGGCCACGGTGTCGAGGAAGCGGCTGCAGACGGTCTGTCCCTCGACCCGCTGGTCGAGGTCGGCCCTGGTGATGCCCACGTGCGGTCCCCCCGGGTTGGTTCCGGCCGCCCTCCGTCGTGAACGGCTCTGCGGTCAGGGTAGAGGTTCCACGACCGGTGATGTGCCGCCGGTCACAGAGGCGGGTGGCCGCCTCGGTTGCACGCCGTGGGCCCTGTGGGCAGACTGACTTGACCACCGGGTCAAGTACCTGTTGGCACGCTATTTGGCACCCATTGGCAAGCAACGAGGAGCAGGCCACATGCCTACCGCCGTCATCGTCGACGCTGTCCGCACCGGAGGCGGCAAGCGCAACGGCAGGCTCTCGGGTTGGCATCCCGCCGACCTCGCCGCCGAGACCCTGAACGCGCTCGCCGAGCGCAACGACCTCGACCCCGGCGTGGTCGAGGACGTGATCATGGGCTGCGTCATGCAGGCCGGCGCGCAGTCGATCAACGTCGGTCGCAACGCCGTGCTCGCCGCCGGCTGGCCCGAGGAGGTGCCGGCGACGACCATCGACCGCCAGTGCGGCTCGTCGCAGCAGTCGACCCACTTCGCCGCCCAGGCCGTGATGGCCGGCGTGCACGACGTCGTCGTCGCTGCCGGCGTGGAGATCATGAGCCAGGTGCCGATGGGCGCGTCGGTCGGCGACGGCAAGTTCGGCTTCCCGTTCGGGCCCCGCATGGGCCTGCGCTACCAGGACGTCGGCGGCCTCGTGCCCCAGGGCATCTCGGCGGAGATGATCGCCGACAAGTGGGGCCTCAGCCGCCAGGACCTCGACGCCTTCGGCCTCCGCAGCCAGCAGCGCGCCGCCCAGGCCCGCGACGAGGGCCGCTTCGAGAACGAGATCGTCGCCGTCACGTCGAAGCACCGCGACAAGGACTCCGGCGACGTCTCCGAGAGCGCCGAGCTGGTGACCGCCGACGAGGGCATCCGCGAGAGCTCCCTCGAGTCGCTGGCCAGCCTGAAGCCCGCCTTCAAGCCCGACGGCAAGGTGACCGCGGCCAACAGCAGCCAGATCTCCGACGGCGCCTCGGCCTCGCTCATCATGAGCGAGGAGAAGGCCAACCAGCTCGGCCTGCGGCCCCGGGCCCGGTTCGTGGCCTTCGCCCTGGCCGGCGTCGACCCGGTGATGATGCTCACCGGGCCGATCCCGTCGACGGAGAAGGTGCTGGCCAAGGCCGGCCTCACCATCGACGACATCGACCTGTTCGAGGTCAACGAGGCCTTCGCCTCCGTGGTGCTCGCCTGGCAGCAGGAGACCGGTGCCGACTTCGAGAAGGTCAACGTCAACGGGGGCGCGATCGCCCTCGGCCACCCGCTCGGCTGCTCCGGCACCAAGCTGACCGCCACGCTGCTCAACGAGCTGGAGCGCACCGGCGGCCGTTACGGGCTGCAGACGATGTGCGAGGGTGGCGGCCTGGCCAACGCCATGATCATCGAGCGCCTTTCGTAGCGCTCGCCGGGAGACACGAGCGCCTTTCGTAGCGCTCGCCGGAGACACGAGCGTCTGGGCTGACCGAGATCGGGGCGGGCGGAGCGACGGGGTGGGTCGCCTCGCCGCCTCGTGACAGTTGAACTGGGGGGAAGATGCGGGGGATTCGACGGACGGCCGCGCTGCTGGCGTGCGTGCTGGCGGTCACGGCGTGCGAGGCCTGGTCGCCCGGGCCGGGCGAGGCGCTGGCGCCATGGCAGGTACAGCCGGGCGTCGAGCAGGTGACGGTCACGGGGGCCCAGCCCCACCAGCCGCTGACGCTGTGGTCGATGGGCCGGCGCCACCCCAAGCGCAAGCTGCTCACCCTGCTGGCCGACGAGCACGGCCAGGCGCACTTCGCCTACCTGCCCGCCGAGCACATGGTGCTCCAGTCGGGCCCCGACCTCGACCTGGGTGACCTCGGCGACCTCGACCGGGGCGGCATCGTCGAGCCCGGCCGCTACGTGGTGCGCGACGACTCGGGGTCGCCCGTGCCCACGACCGCGCCGTTCGACGTGCTCGGCCGCGACGACACCCCCGACCCGGCGCTCTACGACCGCCAGCAGCTGACGGCGGCCACGCCCGACATCCTCGGGAGCCCGAAGCCCGGTGCTCCGCTGGCGGCCGGGTTCAACTACATGGAGATGCGCGACGGCGTGCGGCTGAGCGCCATGGTCCGCCTGCCCGACGAGGCGTTCTACGGCCCGGGGCCCTACCCGACGGTGGTCGAGTACTCGGGCTACGGGCCGTCGAACCCGGGCGCCGAGGAGCCCAGCAGCCGGCTGGCCCGGGCCGCCGGCTACGCCACCGTGGCGGTGAACATGCGCGGCACCGGCTGCTCCGGCGGCGTGTTCGACGTGTTCAACCCGGCGCAGATGGCCGACGGCTACGACGTGATCGAGATCGTCGCCCGCCAACCCTGGGTGCTGCACCACCAGGTGGGCATGGTGGGCCTGTCGTACTCCGGCATCGCCCAGCTCTACGCCGCCACCACCCGTCCGCCCGGCCTCGCCGCCATCACCCCGCTGTCGGTGATCGCCGACCCGTGGCTGCAGCAGTACCCCGGCGGCATCTACAACAGCGGCTTCACCCGCCAGTGGCTGGCCGAGCGCGACCGCCAGTCGTCCCCCGGCGGCACCAGCTGGGTGCGCGCCCGCATCGACGGCGGCGACCAGTTCTGCGCCGCCCACCAGGTGCTGCGCGACCAGAACCCCGACTTCGCGTCGTTCGGCCGGGCGCTGGACACGTACCACCCGATGGCGTCGGCCCGCGACCTGCGGGAGCTGGTCGGTGACATCTCGGTGCCGGTGTTCCTGGCCGGCGCCTTCCAGGACGAGCAGACCGGCCCGCAGTTCACGTCGATGATCGACGAGTTCGAGAGCGCGCCCCAACTGAAGGTGGGGCTGTGGAACGGCCGCCACCCCGACGGCCTCGGGCCTGTCAACGCGATGCGCTGGTTCGAGTTCCTGGAGTTCCACGTGGCTCGGCGGGTGCCGCACCTCAACCCCGTCGTCCGGGCCTTCGCGCCGGTCATCCTGGCCGACACCTTCGAGCTGCAGGACGCCACCCTCGAGCCCGACCGCTGGTACGACGAGTTCGGCGACGACTACACGGCGGCCCGGGCTGCGTACGACGCCGAGCCGTCGGTGCGGGTGGTCTACGAGAGCGGCATCGGGGCCAACGAGCTGGGTGAGCCCGGTGGGACCTTCGAGCAGGCGTTCCCCACGTGGCCGGCGCCCCAGGCGGTGCCCACCAGCTGGTACCTCGGCGCCGACGAGACGCTGCGCCCGGCACCCCCGGCCCGGCGCGCCGAGGGCGGCGTCGACGAGTTCCGCTTCGACCCGGCCGCCGGCGAGACCCGACTGTTCCCGAACGGCGACTACCCGTTGTTCGGCCGCCTGTGGGAGGACGCCGACTGGTCGCAGTTCGCGCCCGGCGACGTGCTGTCGTACCTCACCGTGCCGCTGGCCGAGGACCTGGTGGTGGCCGGCCCCGGCTACGCCGACCTGTGGGTCGCCGGCGACACCGCCGACCTCGACGTGCAGGTCACGGTGTCGGAGGTGCGGCCCGACGGGGTCGAGTACCTGGTCCAGAACGGCTGGCTGAAGCTGGGTCACCGCAAGGTCGACCCCGAGCGGTCCGACGACCTGGAGATCACGCACCCCTTCACGGCCCGGGCGTTCCGGCCGCTGCAGCCCGGGAAGTTCGTGGAGGCCCGGGTGGAGATCCCGTCGCTGGCCCACGCCTTCCGGGCCGGCTCCCAGCTGCGGCTCACGATCTCGACGCCCGGCCGCAACCACGTCACCTGGGCGTTCGAATCGCCCGACTACGGCGGCGCCATCCCCGCCACCCAGGTGGCCCACCTGCCGGGCAAGCCCTCCCACCTGGTGCTCGCCGTCCTCCCCGACGCCGACGTCCCCGTCGTCACCCCAGCCCCGTGCCCCAGCCTCCGCGGCATGGCCTGCCGCCCCTACGCCCCCCGGGAGAACACCCCAGCGGGCTGACCCTCAGTCGTAGAGGGGGGCGACCAGCTCCATGTCCTCCATGCAGTGGCGGGGAGGGTCGGGGACCTCGTCGTTCGCCGCGGTCATGCGCACCTCGGTGCCGCAGATCGAGCAGCGGTACATGAGGCGCACCTTGCGCAGCTCGCCCGGGGGTGGCGGCTCGGGGACGGGGGTGCCGAAGCCGGCCAGCATCCGGTAGCCGACCCGCATGATGAGCCAGCCCACGAGCACGGCGACGACGACGGCCCGCGGGTCGGCCCGGGTGATCGCCCAGGCGAGCAGACCGAGCACGGCGAGCACACCCAGCATCGGAGGGGAGATCGGGGATCGTCGCATCGCACGCATCGTAGATCCCCAGTTCACGATGGGATCTCGCTTTCCCACAACCTGTGGACAAGGTTGGGGAGCGTAACAACGATGTAACTACGTGGACAGGTCCGCCACGTCTCGTGGCCACTGTCCCGCAACCTGCGGTCGCGGGACCGCGGAGTGCATCCGCCCGTGACCCATGGTCACCTGTACTGGGTGGCGACCATGATCCCCGCGCAGATCGCTCCCAGGCCCAGCCCGAGGTTCACGTTGCTGGTGCCGTTGGGGAGCACGCCCAGGTAGTTCACGAAGATCAGGACCATCCCCAGGCCCAGCAGCGCGAACATCAGCACCGGCACCCACGTGGGGCTCGTCTTGTACTCCCGCGGCACCGGAGGGGTGTAGCGGGTGGACGCCGTCGGCCGGCTGTCGGTGGGAGTGGTGCCCTTTTTGGCTGTGACGCGTCCGCCGGACACCCGACGCTTGGCGGGTTTGGCCATAGCTCGTCAGATTAACAGTGGGCGGCACGGCGAGGGATCGCGCCGGTCTTGTGCGAGCCTTTGCGTCATGGCGGCTTCACCCGACGTGCTCGCGGCGGTCGACCTCGGCACCAACTCGATCCACCTGGTGGTGGCCAAGGTGGAGGGATCTCGCTTCGAGGTGATCGAGCGCGAGCGGGAGATGGTGCGGCTCGGGTCGCCCGACCGGGAGTCGGCCGACAGCGGCGACGACGAGATGCGCCGCCTCGACCCCGCGGCCATGGACCGCGCCGTCGCCGCCCTCGGTCGCTTCCGGGAGCTGGCGTCCGTGAGCACCGACACGATCCGGGTGGTCGCCACGTCCGCCGTGCGCGAGGCCGACAACCGGGCCGAGTTCCTGGCGCGGGTGCGCGAGGAGGTGGGCGTGGAGGTGGAGGTCATCTCGGGCTTCGAGGAGGCCCGCCTCATCCACCTCGGCGTGCTGCAGGCCGTGCCGGTGTTCGACCGCCGGCTGCTGGTGTGCGACATCGGCGGCGGTTCCACCGAGGTGGTCGTGGGCCAGCGCGGCGACGTGATCGCCTCCCGCAGCTTCAAGCTCGGGGCGATCCGCCTCACCCAGCGCTTCTTCCCCTACGGGGAGGTCACCAAGCGCAGGTCGCGGGCCTGCCGCGACTTCATCCGCGGCACGATCGCCGCCTTCGTCCGCGACGTGCGCCGCATGGGCTGGGAGGTGGCGGCGGGCTCCTCGGGGACCATCGAGGCCGTCTTCGAGATGGCCGCCGCCCGACGCGATCAGCACCGGCCCCGCACCTACAACAACTTCACCATCAGCCGCGACGAGGTGGGCGCGGTGGTCGGCAAGCTGCTGGCGGCCCGCACCGCCGAGGAGCGCGCCCACGTCCCCGGGCTCGACGCCCGGCGGGCCGACATCATCGTCGCCGGCGCCCTGATCCTCGAGCAGGTGATGGCCTCGATGGACATTCCCGAGATCACCTTCTCCGACTTCGCCCTGCGGGAGGGCGTGCTGCTCGACACCTGGCGCCGCACCCACGGCGGCTCTTTGCACCACCTGTCCGACCTGCGGCGCCGCAGCGTCGAGCACCTGGCCGAGCTGATGGACGAGGACCCGGCGCACTCGGCCCAGGTCGCCCGGCTGGCGCTCCAGCTGTTCGACGGCACCGCCGACCTGCACGGCCTGGGCGACGACAGCCGCGAGGTGCTGGAGGCGGCCGCGCTGCTGAGCAACGTCGGGCTGTTCGTGTCGCACTCCGGGCACCACAAGCACACCTACTACGTGATCCGCAACAGTGAGCACCTCGCCGGCTTCACCGACCGGGAGATCGAGCTGATCGCCCAGGTGGCCCGCTACCACCGCAAGTCGGAGCCGACGAAGCGCCACCCGCCCTTCGCCGCCCTCGACGCCGACGACCAGCGCCGCGTCGAGGTGCTCGCCGGGCTGCTGCGGGTGGCGGTCGGGCTCGACCGCAACCACTCGGCCCGGGTGGCCGACCTCCGCTGCCACGTCGAGGACGGCGAGCTGCGGGTCGAGGTGGTGCCGCGGAACGGCGACGAGCTGGGTCTGGAGCTGTTCAGCGCCTCGCAGCGCACCGGCCTGCTGGAGAGCGCGCTGGGCCGTCCGGTCGAGCTCGTGCGAACCGAGGCCCCCGACCCGGCGGTGTCCGGGCGGTAACATCGGCGTCGCCGAGCAGGGGCAAGGCACGACTGGGGGAGCCATGGCCACGACCAAGAGGGCGATCGCGCTGCTGGCCGCGAGCGGGCACCGGTTGACGCTGGTCGACGTGGGAGCCTCGCTGGAGCCGTTCCTGCCGTTCCAGCCGCTGCTGGGGCAGGCGACCTACGTGGGCTTCGACCCGGACCTCCGCGAGATCCACCACCGCGACGACGGCTCCGGGAAGCGGATCATGGTCGACAAGGCGGTCGTCGTCGACCCCGAGGCGTCGACCGTGAAGTTCTTCCTCACCCGCAACCCGACCTGCTCGTCGACCCTGCCCCCCCGCTCCGAGCTGGCGAAGAGCTACGTCAACGCGTACCGCTTCGAGGTCGTCGGCACCGAGGAGGTCGAGGCGACCACCCTCGACGCGGCGATGGACTCGGTGGGGGTCGAGCGCATCGACTGGATCAAGCTCGACACCCAGGGCACCGACCTGCGGCTCCTGCGCAGCCTCGGCGCAGCGCGGTGGGCCACGCTGATGGCGGTCGACGCCGAGCCGGGCTTCGACCAGCACTACGAGGGCGAGGACACCTTCGGCGACCTGCACCGCGAGATGCTCGACCGGGGGTACTGGCTGGCCGACCTGGTGCTGACCCAGGGGGTGCGGCTTCGGCCCGAGGTGTTCGACGAGAGCTTCCGGGCCCGGCGCCGACCGGCCCGCCTGGCCTACGAGTTCAACCTGAAGGGCAGCCCCACCGCCGCCGGGCCGCGGTACCTGCGGACCGTGGAGTCGCTGGAGCGGTCCGACGCCTCCCGCGAGGACTACCTGCGGCTGTGGGCCTGCGCCTTCGCGTCGGGGAACCACCCTTACGCCCTCGACGTGGTGGCGGCGTGCGAGAAGGCCCACGGCAGCGACGGCGACACCGCGGCGCTGCGGGCACTCACGGTCGGTCGGAACCGGCGGGACGTCGTGCGCAACGCCTGGCGCCTGGGCCAGCGGGTGAGCCTGCGCAACGTCCGGCGCCTTATCTCCAAGCCGTACTGACGCACCGAGGGCATAGCCTCGCGGCCCATGGTCGCGCCCCGGATCCTGGTGATCGACAACTACGACAGCTTCGTCTACAACCTCGTCCAGTACCTGGGGGAGCTGGGGGCCGAGCCGCTGGTCTTCCGCCACGACGAGCTGACGATCGACGAGGCGGCCGCGCTCGGCGTCGACGGGGTGCTGATCTCGCCGGGGCCGGGTCGCCCCGAGGACGCGGGCCTGTCCAACGACGTGATCCGCCGCTTCGCCGGCGAGCTGCCGGTGCTGGGGGTGTGCCTGGGCCACCAGTGCATCGGCCAGATCTACGGCGGCGACGTGGTGCGGGCGCCGCAGATCATGCACGGCAAGACGTCCCTGGTGCACCACGACGGCACGGGGGTGTTCGCCGGCCTGCCGAGCCCGTTCGAGGCCACCCGCTACCACAGCCTGATCGTCGAGCGGTCGTCGGTGCCCGACGAGCTGCAGGTCACGGCGTGGACCGACGACGACATCGTGATGGGTCTGCGCCATCGCACCCACGACGTCGAGGGCGTCCAGTTCCACCCTGAGTCGATCCTCACCAGCGCCGGTCACGACCTGCTCCGCAACTTCCTCGCCCGCATGAAAAGGGCGCCGGCAAAGTTGCAAGCGTGACACTCAACTTTCTACACTGACTGCCGTTCAAGCAGGTTTCTCATCGGAGGCAGTTCACATGCCCAAGGCAGTCGGCATCGACCTCGGCACCACCAACTCCGTCGTCGCGGTCCTCGAGGCCGGTGACCCCGTGGTGATCCCCAACGCCGAGGGTTCGCGCACCACCCCGTCGGTCGTCGCCTTCGCCAAGAACGGCGAGGTCCTGGTGGGTGAGGTGGCGAAGCGCCAGGCCATCACCAACCCCGATCGCACGATCCGCTCGGTCAAGCGGCACATGGGCACGAGCTGGAAGATCGACATCGACGGCAAGGGCTACACGTCGCAGGAGATCTCGGCCCGCACGCTGCAGAAGCTCAAGCGAGACGCCGAGGCGTACCTGGGCGACACGGTCAACCAGGCCGTCATCACCGTGCCCGCGTACTTCGACGACGCCCAGCGCACCGCCACCAAGGAGGCGGGCCAGATCGCCGGCCTCGAGGTGCTGCGCATCATCAACGAGCCCACCGCGGCCGCCCTCGCCTACGGGCTCGACAAGGAGGGCGACGCCGAGCAGACCGTCCTCGTGTTCGACCTCGGCGGCGGCACGTTCGACGTGTCGATCCTCGAGATCGGCGACGGCGTGTTCGAGGTGAAGGCCACCCACGGCGACACCCAGCTGGGTGGCGACGACTGGGACCAGCGCGTCATCGACTGGCTGGTGAACCAGTTCAAGGCGGCCCACGGCGTCGACCTGGGCGCCGACAACATGGCCCTGCAGCGCCTCAAGGAGGCCGCGGAGAAGGCCAAGATCGAGCTGTCGCAGGTGCAGCAGACGCAGATCAACCTGCCGTTCATCACCGCCACCAACGAGGGCCCCCTCCACCTCGACGAGCAGCTCTCCCGGGCCAAGTTCCAGGAGCT
Source organism: Acidimicrobiales bacterium (assembly GCA_035316325.1). Taxonomy (NCBI): domain Bacteria; kingdom Bacillati; phylum Actinomycetota; class Acidimicrobiia; order Acidimicrobiales; species Acidimicrobiales bacterium. Next base: position 38,366 of record DATHJB010000203.1, on the reverse strand, counting down.
GACCGCCGACCTGCTGGAGCGCTGCAAGGGCCCGTTCGACTTCGCCATCAAGGACGCCGGTCTCACCAAGGACCAGATCGACCATGTGATCCTGGTCGGCGGCTCCACCCGGATGCCCGCCGTGCAGGACGTGGTGCGCGAGCTCACCGGCAAGGACGCCCACAAGGGCGTGAACCCCGACGAGGTCGTCGCGGTCGGTGCCGCGGTCCAGGCCGGCGTGCTCAAGGGCGAGGTCAAGGACGTCCTCCTGCTCGACGTCACCCCGCTGTCGCTCGGCATCGAGACCAAGGGCGGCGTGATGACCAAGCTCATCGAGCGCAACACCACGATCCCCACCAAGCGCACCGAGGTGTTCACCACGGCCGACGACATGCAGCCGTCGGTGGAGATCCACGTGCTGCAGGGCGAGCGCGAGATGGCGCAGTTCAACAAGACGCTGGGCAAGTTCCAGCTGGTCGACCTGCCGCCCGCGCCCCGCGGTGTGCCGCAGATCGAGGTCACCTTCGACATCGACGCCAACGGCATCGTGCACGTGTCCGCCAAGGACCGCGCCACGAACAAGGAGCAGTCGATGACCATCACCGGGCAGTCGTCGCTCGCCAAGGACGACATCTCCCAGATGGTGCGCGACGCCGAGCAGCACGCCGAGGAGGATCGGCGGCGCAAGGAGGAGGCCGAGGTCCGCAACCAGGCCGACACGCTCGTCTACCAGACCGAGAAGCTGCTCAAGGAGCAGGGCGACAAGCTGTCCGGCGACGAGAAGACCACCGTCGAGCAGCGCCTCGGAGACCTCAAGACCGCCCTGGGCGGGTCCGAGGTCGAGGCCATCAAGACGGCGACCGAGGCCCTCATGACGGCCAGCCAGACCTTCACCCAGAAGCTGTACGAGGCGGCGTCGCAGGAGAACGCGGCCGGTGCGACCACCGGCCCGAGCGCCGGCGCCGCAGCCACGCAGCCCAACGACGACGATGTGGTCGACGCCGAGATCGTCGACGACGAGACGCCGGAGTCGTGACGTGCCTGACGAACCCACTCCTCCCGTGAACGACGAGGGCGGCGGGTCCGGGGGCGACATCCCGGCCTCGCAGCCCAACGACGACGACGATCTGGACGCGGCTGCGCAGGCCGTCGAGGGCGATCTGGCCGTGCTCGCCGCCGAGCGCGAGCAGTTCCTCGACGCGTACCGCCGGGCCCAGGCCGACTTCGAGAACTACCGCAAGCAGGCCCAGAAGCGTCAGGACGACGCCGTGGCCCGTCAGCTCGGTGCGCTCGTGGAGCGGCTGCTCCCGGTGCTCGACGCCTGCGACGCCGCGGCGGCTCAGGGTGCGTCCCAGGCCGTCGAGCCGATCGTGACAGCGCTGTTCGGCGCGCTCGAGAAGGAGGGCCTGGAGCGCATCGACCCGAAGGGCGAGCCGTTCGACCCCGCCGTCGCCGAGGCCGTGGTGCTCGAGCCGGGCGATGGTGGCCCCCAGGTGGTGTCCGACGTGCTGCGCACGGGCTACCGCTGGCAGGGCCGTCTGCTGCGTCCGGCGATGGTGAAGGTCACCGACTAGGAGACCGGCGATGGCTCCACAGCGCGAGTGGTTCGAGAAGGACTACTACCGGATCCTCGGTGTGTCCGATACTGCGACCACCAAGGAGATCAAGAGCGCGTACCGAAAGCTCTCGCGCCAGTACCACCCCGACGCCAACCCCGGTGACGCCAGCGCCGAGGAGCGCTTCAAGGAGATCTCCGCCGCGTACGACGTGATCGGCGACGAGACCAAGCGCAAGGAGTACGACGAGGTGCGCCGCCTCGGCCCGATGGCCGGCGGCATGGGTGGTGGCATGGGCGGCGGGGGAGGTGCAGGCGCCAGCTTCCGGTTCGACAACATCAGCGACCTGTTCGGCGGCCTGTTCAACCGCGGCCGCGCCGGCGACGGCGGAGCGACCACCACGGCGCGGGGCACCGGGCCCCACCGCGGGCAGGACCTGGAGGCCGAGCTCCACCTCGACTTCGAGGACGCCGTCGGTGGCCTGACCACCACGCTGCACCTCACCAGCGAGGCCACCTGCGAAACCTGCCACGGTTCGGGGGCCCGGCCCGGCACGTCGCCGCGCCAGTGCACCAACTGCGGCGGCCGCGGCGTGCTCGACGAGAACCAGGGTTTCTTCAGCTTCTCCACGCCGTGCCCCGTCTGCGCCGGGCGCGGCTACACGATCGACGACCCGTGCCCCACCTGCGCCGGCACCGGGATCGAGCATCGGCCCCGCGAGGTGAAGGTGCGCATCCCCGCCGGTGTCCAGGACGGCCAGCGCATCCGCCTGCGGGGCCGGGGTGGCCCGGGTCGCAACGGCGGCCCGCCGGGCGACCTGTACGTCACCTGCCGCATCAACCCGCACAGCCTGTTCGGCCGTCGGGGCGACGACCTCACGCTGGTCGTGCCGGTCACGTTCCCCGAGCTGGCGCTGGGCACCGAGGTGACCGTGCCGACCCTGGAGGGCTCCACCGTGCGGCTGCGGGTGCCGCCGGGCACGCGGTCGGGTCGCACGTTCCGGGTGAAGGGCCGGGGCGTGAAGTCGAAGAAGGAGGCGGGCGACCTGCTCGTCACGGTCGAGGTCGCCGTGCCGCAGAAGCTGACGGCCGCCCAGCGCAAGGCCGTCGAGGCCCTGGCCGCGGCGTCCGACGGCACGTCACCCCGGGCCCATCTCGGGGTATGAGCAGGAAGCCGGACAGGAGGTGATCCGCGATGGCCAGCCGAGGTGGTGAACGCACCCGAGCGGTCTACGTGATCTCGGTCGCAGCCGAGCTGGCTGGGGTGCACCCGCAGACACTGCGCATCTACGAGCGGAAGGGCCTGGTCGACCCGGCGCGCACCGCCGGGGGCAGCCGCCGCTACAGCGACGACGACATCGCCATGCTGCGCCGCATCCAGGACCTCACCAACGACGGCCTGAACCTGGCCGGCGTGCAGCGGGTGCTGGAGCTCGAGACCCAGGTGGTGCACCTGCGCGCCGAACTGGAACGCCTGCGCACCGACGCGGCCGCGGCGGTCGCGGCCACGCACCGCCAGTACCGGCGCGACCTGGTGCCCCTGCGCCAGGCGCTCGTGCGGGTCACTCCTCCACCGGCTCCGCCCGGCCGGCGCTGAGCGGCTCGACGACGGGGGTCGGGGCCGGCGGCGAGGCGGCGGGGGCCGTGACCAGGGCCGCCGGGGCCAGATACGACCGGTCGACGTAGAGCAGCGGCAGGCCGGCGATCGGCCGCACGTCGAGCTGCGGGATGGTGATGCGCCCCACGGTGGGCGCCACGAGCACGTCGATCCCGGTGCCCTCCAGCTGCCAGGTGAGCTTGCGCAGCTCGCCGGGCGCCAGGCTGCCGGTGATCAGCAGCAGGTCGGCCTGGACGTCGCCGAGGGCGCCGAGCACGTCGTCGGGCGTGCCGACCACGGGTACCTCCCCGGTGTCGGTGGCAAGCCCGACGGTGTCGCCGGGCACCAGGGCGGCCACGGGCACGACGCCGGCGCCGGGGTGGTCCAGGAGGTGGTCGGCGAGCAGCCGGGCCTGACGCCGGGGCCCCAGCACGACGGCGCGCCGCATCGCCTGGCCCCGCGAGCGCTGCACGCGCAGCCAGCCCCGGGCGCCGAAGCGGCCGGTCAGCGTGAGGGCCGTCGCCAGCGGCACGATCATGATCAGGAAGCCGCGGCCGAGGCGCTCCAGGTGCACCACGTAGTAGGCGACGGCGAGCAGCGCCAGGAAGTGGGCCGCGGCGCTCACCACCCGCCGCATCTCCCTGCTCCCGGTGCCGAAGGGGCCGACGTCGTAGGTGCGGCTGGTGCCGAGCACCACCAGCCATGCCGGGACGGTGATCAGCGTGATCGCGTTGTAGGGGATCTCCGTGTTGCGCACGGTCAGGCCCGACGGACCGGGCCCGAACGACAGGATCTTCGCCGACAGGGTCGCGATCGCCACCGACAGGATGTCCAGCAGCACGAGGAGCTGCACGTGCCGGCGGAGCCACGTCGGGCCCGGCCGGGTGATCGGGTGATCGGGGGTGGTGGCCTCCGGAGCGCGCGACCCCGCGTCGCTCTCGTCTCGGCCGATCTGTCCGACAATCGAATCCACGATCGCCTTCCCCCAACCGTCCGGCACCCCAGCACGGACCTGTGGTGACCCTACTGCCTCCTCGCCCGTATTGGCCCGGGCGACTTACCCGCGGTTCGTTTCCTGGTGCAGCTCTCGTAGATGTCCAGCAGCGCCCGGGTCGTCGCGGCGGGGCTGAAGCGTTCCCGGTAGCGCGCGGCGGCCGCGGCCCCCCGTCGCGCCACCTCGTCGTCGGCGCCGGCCGCGGTGGCGATCGCGGCGGCGAGGGTCTCGACGGCGCCGCCGGTGATCCAGCCGCACTCCTCGTCGACGATCTCCGAAAGGCCGGCGAAGCCGGTGGTGATCACCGGCCGCCCGCAGGCCAGCGCCTCCGCGGCGACCCGGCCGAACGGCTCCTGCCACAGCGACGGGACCACCACCGCCCGGGCCGTGGCCATGAGCTTCTGCACCTCGTCGACGGGGAGGCGGCCGTGCCAGGTGATGCGCGGGTCGGCAGCGGCGGCCTGTTGCACCTCGTCGTCCAGCGGCCCGGCGCCGGCGATGTGCAGCGTGGCGTCGGCGGGTACGGCGTCGTGCTGCCAGGCTTCGAGCAGGTGCCGCACGCCCTTGTGGGCGCCGAGCGAGCCCACGAACACGAAGGCCCGGCTCGACGCGGGGGGCACGACGCCGGCGTCGACTGCCGGGGGAGCGACGCCGTTGTACTTCACCGTCACCCGCTCGGGCCGGAAGCCGGCGTCGTCGACGAGCCACTGCCGCACGGCCCCGCTGATGGCGACCGCGGTGACGCGGCGCCGGGCCAGGGCGGCGAACAGCGACGACGACGCCGTGACCAGTGCGCTCGCCACCTTCGATTCGCCGTAGCAGGCGTGGCGGATGCCGGGCAGGCGCCATCCGGTGGTGCACAGCTCGCAGGCCTCGCCGGCGCGGAAGTTGGTGCCGCCCACGCAGCGCACCCGCCGGTTGTGCACGGTCCACACCACCGGGAGGTCACGGCGCAGGGCCCGCCACGGCACGCTCGCCGACAGCAGCGGGAACAGGTTGTGCACGTGGACCACGTCGGGCCGGTGCTCGGTGACGGCCCGGTCGAGGCGGCGCTGCTGCGACACCGACCACACGGCCTCGACCGCCTGGCGCGCCCGCTGCGCCGACCCAGTGCCGAACACGTCGTCGTTGCTCGCCTCGTGGGTCACGACGTCGACGCCGGCATCGGCGAGCCAGGCCATCTCGTCGTGCACCGCCAGGTTCTCGCCGGACGGGACCCGCGACGAGTAGCCGTTGTGGACGACCAGCACCCGCAAGGCGGCCGACGTTAATCGGAAGACCCGCAGTGTTCACGCTGTCCCCATCGGGCGCCCGGCGACGCATGCAACACTGGTGGACGCCGCAGCCTCACTAACTTACTCTGTGGTAGCTAACTGATCGTGAGGTCCGATCACTGGGGGACCTGACCGTCGGAGAGTGCTGGGAAACGCTGGGAGCATCAGCAGGTTTGGGGAGGGAACACCTCGATGTCGCTCCGAGGAACTGGGTTCGGTCTGGCAGGGGACAAGGGGAAGATCTCCGCCGGAACGAAGGCGACACGCGTGCTGTTGCACGACTTCGCCGGGCACGCCTTCCCCATGGATCTCACGCGGGCGCTCGGCCGGCGCGGCCACACGGTGCTGCACACCTACTGCGAGAGCTACCGGGGCGGCAAGGGCCGCTTCGACGTGGATGCGGACGACGGTGACGTCTCCGTCGTCAGCCTGAGCATGGGCGCCACGTTCGCGAAGTACTCGCCGCTGCGGCGCGTCAGTCAGGAGATCGCCTACGGCCGCCGCTTCACGGCGCTGGCCGAGGAGTTCGGGCCCGACGTGGTCGTGGTGTGCAACATGCCGATCGTGGTGCAGCGCGTGGTCGCCTCGTGGTGCCGCCAGCAGGGCGTGCCCTGGGTGTTCTGGCTGCAGGACCTCTACAGCGTGGCGATCAGGGCCGCGGCGGCGCAGCGCCTCGGCGGCACCGCCGGCAAGCTCGCGGGCTACGGGTCGGAGTCGCTGGAGCGCTCGCTGGTCCGGCAGGCGGCCGCCGTCGTGCCGATCACCGAGGACTTCCAGCCCCTGCTCGACCGCTGGGGGGTCGAGCGCGAGCGCTGCACGGTGATCGAGAACTGGGCGCCGCTCGCCGACCTGCCCGAGCGGGCGCGGGAGAACGCGTGGCGCCGGGAGCAGGGCATCGCGGACGACCGCTTCGTGTTCCTCTACTCGGGCACGCTGGGGCTGAAGCACCGCCCCGAGCTGCTCTTCGAGCTGGCGGCGCAGCACACCGACGACGCCGACGTCGTGGTGATCTCCGAGGGCATGGGGGAGCAGCGGCTCCGGGCGATGCTGGCCGAGCGGCCGCTGCCGAACCTCCGGCTGCTGCCGTTCCAGCCGTTCGAGCAGTTCCCCGACATCCTCGGTGCCGCCGACACGCTGGTGGCGCTGCTGGAGCCGAGCGCCGGGACCTTCTCGGTGCCGTCGAAGGTGTTGTCGTACCTGTGCGCGGGCCGGCCGATCCTCGGGGCGATCCCGTCGGAGAACCTGGCGGCGCGCACCGTCGAGCGGTCGGGTGCAGGCCTGGTGGTGCCGCCCACCGACGTCGAGGCGTTCCTCCTGGCTGCCAAGCAGCTGCGCAACGACAGCCGCCTGCGCCAGGTGGCCGGCCGCTGCGCCCGGTCCTACGCCGAGGCGACGTTCGACACCGACGTGGTGACCGACCGCTTCGTCGACGTCATCGGGCAAGCCCTCGGGTCGGCCCGGACCATCGACCTGACCGTCTGAGTCCCCCTGAACGCCGGGGTCACCCGGCCCAGGGCGTGGGCGGCAGGCCGACCAGCTCGCGCAGCTCCGGGATGCGCCGGAGCAGCCGCCCGGACCACTGCTCCGGGCTGTACTGCGCCGCGAGCGACTCGCTGGCCACGCCCATGGCCCGGCGCTCGTCGTCGTCGGTCCGGTGGATGCGCAACAGCGCGCGGGCCAGCGCCTCGGCATCGCCGTCGGTGACCACGACGCCGTTGTAGCTGTCGAGCACCAGGCGGGCGGAGGCGCCGCAGGCCCGGCTGCACACGATCGGCAGCCCGGCGGCCGCGGCCTCGTGGATCACCACCGCCCACGGCTCGAAGCGGCTGGGCAGCACCAGGCAGCCGGCGGCGGCGAACACGTCGGGCACGTCGGCGGGCTGCACGAAGCCGAGCTGCTTCACCCCGTCGACCTCGTCGAGGAGGTGCTGGTCGGGGCCGGTGCCGGAGATCATCAGCGGCCACGGGTCGTCCACCAGGCCGCGGTAGCGGCGGTAGGCCGCGGCGAGCACGTCGACGCCCTTCTCGGGGACCAGCCGCCCGACGAACAGGAACGCGGGCGGCGGTAGCGCGGTGCCCCGCGCCCGGGCGACCGCGGCGAACCGGGGGTGGTCGCCGCTGTAGAGGCCCCAGAGCAGGCGCTCGACCGGGTAGCCGAGCCGGCCCGCGAAGTCGGCCTGCCGCTCGTCGCACACCCAGGCGGCGTCGTAGGTGGGCTCGAGCAGGAACCGCGACGACGCAACCCCGGCCCACTGCTTGGGGGTGCCGCGCCACTGGTTGTCCATGGCGACGATGCGCAGCGTCCGGCCCTGGCGGGTGCGACACACCTGGCGGTAGGCGGCGACGTTCCACGAGCAGACCACGATGGCGTCGGGGTCGAAGTCGGCCAGCAGGCGTTCGAGGGCGTCGGCGTCGGGACCGTCGCCGCCCCAGTCTTGGGTACGCAGGCCGGCGGTCACGGCGCCGGGGTCGAAGGGCGCGTCGGGCTCGCCCTGCTTGTGGACGACGAGCAGATCGGCTTCGCTGTCGAGGGCGCGCAGGCAGGCGTGGAAGTAGCCGCTGAGCCGCGCCCAGAGCACCGCGACACGGGGACGTCGCCGGACGGTCATGGTCGTGCTCCTACCTCCTGCTTCGCCGACGTCGGCGTGCCGCGCCCGTTGTTCCGGCCGGGTTCGCCGGGCGCGGGGTCGTCTGGTTCCGGTGCGGCGGTCGGTACCTCACGGAACAGGGTCCACCAGATGCCGGCGGCGACGGCGTTGCCGAGCGCCCAGCCCAGCACGAAGCCCGTCGCGTCGGCGAGCACCGCACCGGCGAGCGGCAGCCCGGCCAACAGGGGCGTCGACCACAGCCGCGCCCGCAGGCTGCGCCGGGCGTCGCCCAGGGCCCGCAGGCCCAGCAGCCCGCCGCTCAGCGCCCCACCGGCGATCGTCACCAGCCCCATGGGCACCAGCAGGGAGTCCGTCTCCGCCCAGGTGTCGCTGAAGAGCTTCACGCCCCACGCCGTCGGCAGGCCCAGCGCGACCAGCGTCCACACGGTCGCCACTGCCATCGACGCCGCCGATGCCAGCAGGAACTTCCGCTGGAGCCGGGCCCGGTCGTGACGCTGGCGGGCCCCTTCGGGCACCAGCAGCATGTAGAGCGCGGAGTGGATCACCGCCAGCGGACCGAAGACCACCCACGCCGCCCGCGTCGCGCCGAGCGCCGCCGCCCCCGAGATCGCCGCCAACCCGGCGAACGCCGCCTGGCTCACGCCTGTCGCGGTCACGAACTCGGCGAAGTAGCGGGCGCACACGTCGCGGTGCTGCACCAGCCACCGCCAGGGGTGCGGCCACCCCGGCAGCCCCCAGCCCAGCAGCGTGCCCGCGGCCGCTCCGGCGGCACCGCCGAGGCCCCAGGCCCACACGTAGTGGCCCACCGGCGCCCCGGCCGGGATGAGCGGGAGGGCCAGGCCCAGGCCGCCGAGCCACACGAGGTCGATGGCCAGCGCCGCGGCGGGCCGGTCGATCACGAACAGGTAGCGCCAGGTGTCCTGGAGCACGACCAACGGCAGCACCGCCGCCAGGACCAGCAGCGCGGAGCCGGACTCGCCGCCGAGCACCGGCGAGACGCCGCCGAGCACCACCGAGCAGCCGACCGCGAGGAACAGGGCGGTGCCGTGGATGTCGGACACGATGCCGCGACGGGCCCGCGGCCCCTGGTCGGCGTAGAGGGACAGCAGCGGCTCACCGGCGACCGCGCGCGTGCCCCCGGTGACCAGCTGGTAGGCCACCATGGCCAGGGCGAAGGCGCCGAAGGTGCCCTGGGAGCTGCCGTTGGCGACGAGGATCGTCACCGCCACGTTGCTGAGGCTCGACGCCGCCTGGTCGCCCAGGACGTAGACGCGGTGGCGCGAGAGGCCGCGCGCGCGCAGGCCCGCCCGTGCTCGACCGCGTCGCCCCGTGGCTGCTGGCACCGCTCTCCCCGGCTTGCTCGATCGTCCTACTGTACTGGTCGATCCGCAGGTGAGCCCACGGATCGCGCGGGCGCCGGCGGCTCGGAGCGCAGCTCGCGGCGGCGCACCTCCCAGAGGCAGCCGATGAGCGCGATGGGGAGCCAGAAGTGCCGGCTGAACGCGACCGGGCCGAACATCGACGACACGTTGACGGCCACGAAGCCACCGAAGAGGCCGATGGCGAGGGGGTGGAGATCGGTCCCCCGGGTGCGCAGCACCAGCCGGTAGGCCGCCCGGGTGACGGCCCCCAGGATGAGCCACAGGCCGACCAGCGCCGGGATGCCCTCCTCGTAGACCATCTTCAGCCACATGTTGTGGACGCCGTTGTGCAGGTCGCCCTGGATGGTGACCATGAGCTGCTCGGGTCGGGAAGCACCGGTGGCGCCGAGCTGGAGGTTCGGCCCGAGGCCGATCAGGAGGTAGTGGTCCAGGTCGTTGAGGATGTCCTCGTTGGCCCGCTCCCGACTCGCCACGCTCGACTCGAGCCCCGCGTCGCCCTCGCGCAGGAGGTCGAGTCGTTCGCGGATCGGCAGGTTGCTGTTGTAGAGCAGGCTGACCCCCAGCAGGATCATGAGGACCCCGACCATGATCGTCAGCGGTGAGCGGCTCCGCCGTCGCTGGCGCCGGCCGTCGGCGGTCGGTCGGGCGAGCATCCGGGCGGCGACCGCCACCCAGACCATCCCCACCAGGCCGCCACCGGTGGCGACGAGGCCCGACGTCGATCCGGTGGTGAAGAGGGCGTAGCTCAACATGCCGGCGACGGCGAAGCTCCACCGGGCGGTGCGCGTGCTGCGCGGGCTGGCCGGCAGCACCAACGCCACCGCGATGGCCACCTGGAGCCCGGGCAGCAGGAAGTTCATCAGCTCGCCGGGGTGGAACGTGAAGGCCGCCTGGCGCCCGTAGTTGTAGTCGGTGGCGAACATCGGGACGCCGATGCTGCCGAGCAGGGCGGCGATCGAGCTCACGATGAGCCCGTTGCGCCAGGCGGCCACCATCCGGAACAGGTCGCCCCGGGATCGGCACACGCTGCGGAGGATCCAGAACCAGACGATCGTCAGCCAGGCGAAGCGCGCCATGACCAGCATCGACGAGGCCGGCGCCGGCGCGAGGAGGCTCGAGATGGTGCCCCCGGTGAGCAGCACGAGGGTGCCGACCAGCACCATGCGGGGGCTGCGCCGGCTCGCCGCCGGGGCCAGGTCGCGGCTCTCGCCGGCGACGATCTTCAACACGATGACGAACGCCGCCAGGACGAAGAGGAGATCGGAGATCGCCCAGCCGGCGATGCGGGTGGAGTTGAAGGAGATGGTGAACAGGCCGAGGAGGCTCAGCCGCAGCGGCCAGCCCGTCGACTGCTCCGCTTCGGTGTCCGGAGTTGCCGGTGCGGCGGCCCGTTCCGGCTCCCCGAGGTCGGTCGGGGCGTCGACGGCGGTCACGGTCGGTTGAGCTCCGGCCGGTAGCGCCAGATCGCGATCCAGTGCTCGTCCGCCTCGTCGGTGTAGACGAGGTCGGCATCGCACACGGTCACGTCGAACAGCGGCTGCGCGGCGTTGCGCGGCTCGTGGAAGACCCGGCACGGCCGGCCGTTCTCGAGTGTGACGGGCTCGCTCTCGTCGGGGCCGTACCAGACGTAGTAGTCGACGCCCTCGGCATCCATCCGCTCGAGCTCGGTGCCGGCGCGCAGGTCGTCGAGCCAGGCGGCGTCACCCACCAGGCCTTCGAGGTGGAGCAGCGGCCGGTCGGCCAGGTAGCCGAACAAGCCGGCGCGGTCGCCCATCGCCAGCGTGGCGTCGGCGGGGAGCTCCCGGTCGACGAAGGCGGCCGCCTCGGCCGACACCGGCGAGTTGGTGAAGTTGCTCAGGAACGTCGCCGGCACCACGGTCAGGCAGAAGGCGAGGCCGACGAGCTCGGCGGCCGACGCCGCCCGTCGTCCCCAGCGCTGCAGCAGCCACAGTGCTCCGAGCGTCGTGGCGCAGAAGGCCACGAGCGCGAGGTTGTAGTGGTACCAGGGCCAGATCGGGTAGGTCGTCGCAACCACCAGGTAGGCCGTGAGCAGGCACTGGCCGGCGACGAAGGCCAGCGCGGCGTGGAGGAGCCGCCGGGTCCCCTCCGCCTGGCGCCACGCACCGACGATCGTCACCGCGGCGAGCAGCACCAGCGTCAACGCTCCCAGCCAGAGCGGCCGGCCGCTCGCCATCCCGGCCTGGAGCGCCTGCGTCAGCGGCTCCGTGTTGAGCCCGGACGAGCCCAGCGTCTTGGCCTGCCCCGACACGGGGGTCGGCGTGTCGAAGAGCCACAGGTTGACCGCGACGTAGACCAGCAGCGCCAGGACCGTGGGGCCGGCGATCGCGGCGAGCCGGCGGGCGAGGGCCGCGGGCCGCGGCCGGCCGGTGAGGGCCATCGCCGCCATCAGCGGCCCGATCGTCAGCAGGGCGTCGAGACGGCTGAGGAACGCCAGCGCGAGGGCGAGCCCCACGAGCCAGTCGCGGCGGGCGTCGTTCCCGTCGGTCCGCTCGACGAACAGCCGCACCGCCAGGAGCAGGAAGAGGAGCAGAGGCGCGGACTCCATCCCGCTGAACGACAGCTGCCCGGTGAGCACCGCCAGCGTGCCCAGCGCCACGAGGCCGGCCACCGCGCACGCCTCCGACCCGAGGGCCCGGCCGATCCGCAGGCACTCGCGCACGACGCCCACCCAGATGACGCTCTGCAGGGCGACGACGGCGACGACGAACGACGACGTCGACCGGAGGACCGACGCCAGGCCCGCCAGGCCCAGGGTCCACAGGGGGTGGTACCCGTTGGTGTCCACCAGGCCGGTGAACGTGGAGCCGTGGCCCGTGCCGATGTTCCGGGCCACCCCGAAGTAGTAGAAGGTGTCGTCGGAGAAGAGCTGGAACCACTCCGCCCGATCCTTGAGCAGGAGGAACAGGAACTGCGTGAGCGGCGGCGTCAGGGCCAGCGCGACGACCAGGGCGCGGGGCACGCGCCGTTCTGCCGGCCGCTCCGCGACCACGTCCGTCCCCACCCCATGCGTCGCCAGCATGACCCGACAACACTAGCTATCGCGGCGTGACCGGGCACCGCCGGCGCCAGCCCGACGCGATGGCCGGCCCGACAGGCCACCTGTAAGCTGACTTTTCGCATGGACCCTGAGCTCAACGAGCCTGATCTCCGGTCCTACCTGGGGGTTCTCAACAGGCGTAAATGGTGGGTCGTCGGCGTCGCGGCCGTGTTCTTCGCGATCGCCGCCGCCATCTCCTTCATATCGGAGCCCATGTACCGGGCGAAGACCACGGTGCAGACCCTGGGCCTCAACGATCCGGTGGCGGTCGCCACCGACCAAGAGCGCAGCGGCCCCGACGGCAACCGGATCGCCCAGGGCGAGCTGGCCTACCTCCGGGGCTCGACGCTGCGGTTCGCGGCGATCGACGCCGTGCCCGACAGCACGTCGCTCGACGCGGCGCTGATGGTGCAGATCCGGGCGAACCCGGTGCTGAACACCGACACCAACATGACGAGCAGCGTGGTCGAGCTCACGCTGGTGGGGCCGGATCCCGACGAGGCCCAGCAGCTGCTCAGCCTCTTCGCCTCGACCTACGTGGCCCAGCGCACCGAGGAGTCGACCACCCGGCTCATCGAGGTGAGCGAGGGCATCAACGCCGAGATCGAGAAGCTGCAGGGCGAGATCGACGAGCAGCAGGCGCAGCTCAACGAGGCGAACGATCGGATCCTCGACGCAGAGAACAACGGCGATTCCGCCGCCGCCGAGGCGAGGCGGCGCGACTACGAGGCGCTGAGCCAGCAGGTGCAGCCGACAATCTCCATCAAGGGTGGCCGGATCAGCCACCTCGAGAGCATCCTCAACGAGCTGTCCTTCGGCGTCGGGGTCACCGACGCCACGGGGGCGAGCGTGCTCTCGGACGCGCGCTCGACCGAGTCGCCGGTCAGCCCCGACATCCCGCTGAACCTGGCCATCGGCTTGGTCTTCGGGCTGTTCCTCGGCGTGGCGATGGCCTTCCTGCGGGACTACTTCGACGACTCGCTGAAGTCGAAGGAGGCGGTCGAGCGGGCCACCGGCGTGCCGGCGCTGGGCCTCATCCCGCGGTTCGACACCGCCGACTCCGAGCTGGTCACCGCCGCCTACCCGACCGCGGCCGCGGCCGAGGCGTTCCGCTCGCTGCGCACGTCGGTGAAGTTCCTCAGCGTCGATCGCGACGTGCGGGTGGTGCAGATCACCAGCCCGTCGCCGGGCGAGGGCAAGACGGTGGTCGCCGCCAACCTGGCGACGGTGTTCGCCCAGGCGGGCGACCGGGTGGTGCTGGTGAGCGGCGACCTGCGCCGGCCGCGGGCCGAGGAGCTGCTGGGCGTGTCGCTCACGCCGGGCCTCACCGGTGTGCTGATCGGCGACGTGTCGCTGCCGCAGGCGATCCGGCCGGTCGACGGCCTGGCCAACCTGTCGGTGCTCCCGGCCGGGTACCCGCCGCCGAACCCGTCGGAGCTGCTGAGCGGCGAGCGGGCCCGGCGCCTGATCGACGTGCTGGCGCAGACCTACGACCTGGTGATCATCGACTGCCCGCCGGTGCTGCCGGTGACCGACGCGCTGGTGCTGGCCCGCATGGCCGACACCACGCTGCTGGTCACGTCGGCCAACAAGACGTCACGCCGTGATCTCGACCGGGCCGTGGAGCTGCTCAACCAGGTGGGCGCCCCGCTCGTGGGGACGGTGCTCACGAGCCTGGCGAAGAACGCCACCTACGCCGGTGAGACGTACGGCTACGAGAGCGGCGGCGGGCCGCGCCAGGGCTACCAGTCGGGGATCTCCGGGTACGGCAACCTCGCCGACACGGGCCCGATGAACCGCACGACGTCGGAGCGGCCGGCGATCGGGCCGCCGGCCCCGCAACAGCAGCAGTCGGGCCCGCTGACGGGCGACGGCGACGGCTGGCAGCCCGACCTGCCGACCCGCAACTGACCCCCAAGACTTGAGCATAGGACTATCAACTTTCCTCAGTGGAGGGTAGATTGTTCGTATGGCACTCGATCCGAACCGTTGGACCCTGAAAGTCCAGGAAGCCTTCAGCGCGGCGGTCGAATCGGCGAAGCAGGCCTCCAACCCCGAGGTCACGCCCGACCACTTGCTGGCCGCCCTGCTCCGTCAGGGGGAGGGGGTGGTGCTGCCGATCCTGCAGCGGCTCGGCAAGGAGGTGCTCGCCCTCCGCAACGCCACCGACGAGGCACTGGCGCGCCTGCCCAAGGCCTACGGCAGCGACGCCCGCCTGTCCCGCGAGACCAGCCAGGTCTTCGACGAGGCCGACAAGGCCCGCGCCGAGCTGACCGACGAGTACCTGTCCACCGAGCACCTGCTGCTGGCCCTGGCCGACCGGCTGGGCGTGAGCCGAGACGACGTGCTCGCCGCGATGCAGACCGTCCGCGGCAGCCACCGCGTCACGTCGCAGAACCCGGAGGAGAGCTACCAGGCGCTGGAGCGCTACGGGCGCGACCTCACCGCGGTCGCCCGTGAGGGCAAGCTCGACCCGGTCATCGGGCGCGACGAGGAGATCCGCCGGGTCATTCAGGTGCTGTCCCGCCGCACCAAGAACAACCCGGTGCTCATCGGTGAGCCCGGCGTCGGCAAGACCGCCATCGTCGAGGGCCTGGCCCGCCGCATCGCCGAGGGCGACGTGCCCGAGGGCCTCAAGAACAAGCGGCTCATCGCGCTCGACCTGAGCTCGATGGTGGCGGGGGCCAAGTACCGGGGTGAGTTCGAGGAGCGGCTGAAGGCCGTCCTGAAGGAGATCACCGACGCCGAGGGCGAGGTGATCACCTTCATCGACGAGCTGCACACGGTCGTCGGCGCCGGTGCGGCCGAGGGCTCCATGGACGCCGGCAACATGCTCAAGCCGCTGCTGGCCCGGGGTCAGCTGCGCATGATCGGCGCCACCACGCTCGACGAGTACCGCAAGCACATCGAGAAGGACGCCGCGCTGGAGCGGCGCTTCCAGCCGGTGCACGTGGGTCAGCCGTCGGTGGAGGACACCATCGCCATCCTGCGCGGGCTCAAGGAGCGCTACGAGGTGCACCACGGCGTCCGCATCCAGGACGCGGCGCTGGTCGCGGCGGCGGTGCTGTCCGACCGCTACCTCACCGGTCGCTTCCTGCCCGACAAGGCCATCGACCTGGTCGACGAGGCCGCGTCCCGGCTGCGCATCGAGATCGACTCGGTGCCCACCGAGGTCGACGTCGTGGAGCGGCGCATCCGCCAGCTGGAGATCGAGCAGGTGGCGCTGGCCAAGGAGACCGACGCCGCGTCGAAGGAGCGGCTCGCGGCCCTGGAGGAGGAGCTGGCGAACCTGCAGGAGCAGCTCGACGCCATGCTCGCCCACTGGAACAACGAGAAGGAGGCGATCTCCCGCATCCGCGAGCTCAAGGAGCAGCTGGAGGCGGCGGGGGCCGACCTCGAGCGGGAGACCGACCTGGCCAAGGCGGCGGAGATCAAGCACGGCACCATCCCGGCTCTGGAGCACCAGCTCGAGGAGGCCTCCACGGCCCTGGCCGAGCTGCAGCGCGAGGGCCACGCCATGCTCAAGGAAGAGGTCGACGAGGAGGACATCGCCGACGTCGTCTCCCGCTGGACGGGCGTGCCGGTGAGCCGCCTCATGCAGGGCGAGGTGCAGAAGCTCGTCCGCATGGAGGACGAGCTGCACCGGCGGGTCATCGGTCAGGAGCAGGCCGTCCACGTGGTGGCCAACGCCATCCGCCGCTCCCGGGCGGGCCTGTCGGATCCGAACAAGCCGATCGGCTCGTTCCTGTTCCTGGGCCCCACCGGCGTCGGCAAGACCGAGCTGGCCCGGTCGCTGGCCGACTTCATGTTCGACGACGAGCGGGCCATCGTCCGCATCGACATGAGCGAGTACATGGAGAAGCACTCGGTCAGCCGGCTCATCGGGGCCCCTCCGGGCTACGTGGGCTACGACGAGGGCGGCCAGCTCACCGAGGCCGTCCGACGCCGTCCCTACTCGGTGGTGCTGCTCGACGAGATCGAGAAGGCGCACCCCGACGTGTTCAACGTGCTGCTGCAGCTGCTCGACGACGGGCGGCTCACCGACGGCCAGGGTCGCACGGTCGACTTCACCAACACCGTGCTGATCATGACGTCGAACCTGCCCGGCGACCCTCGGGACTTCTTCAAGCCCGAGTTCGTCAACCGGATCGACGAGATCGTCGAGTTCCGTCAGCTCACCCAGGACGACCTCAACGAGATCGTCGACATCCAGCTGCAGCACCTGCGTGACCGGCTGGCCCAGCGGCGCATCACGCTCGAGGTCACCGACGCGGCCAAGGTGGCGCTGGCGGCCAAGGGCTACGACCCGGCGTTCGGCGCCCGGCCGCTCAAGCGGGTCATCCAGCGCCACGTCGCCGACCCGCTGGCCATGTCCGTCCTCGAGGGCAAGGTCGCCGAGGGCAACGCGGTCACCGTCGACGTCACCGACGGCGAGATCGTCCTCCGCTAGGTCCTCACGGCTCGTTCCGCTCGGGCCGGTAGCGCCAGATCGTCAGCTGGTCGTCGGCCGGCCCGTGGCTGAACACCATGTCGTCCTCGCATACGACCACCGCCGACTTGGGGCCGTCGCCCTGGACCGGCTCCTCGAACCGTCGGCAGGACCGGCCGTCGACCACGACGGCCTTGCCCCGCCGGCCGTAGTGGACGTAGTAGTCGACGCCCGCGTCCGTCATCGCGTCGACGATCCGGTGGTCCGCGATGGCCCGGAGCAGGTCGACGTCACCCGTCAGGCCCTCGACGTGCAGCAGGCGGCGGTCGGCGAGGAAGCCGAAGATGCCCGCCCGGTCGCCCATCGCCAGCACCGTGTCCTCGGGCAGCTCCCGGCGCACGAACTCGGCTGCCGGCGGGCTGGCTGCGTAGTCGGGCGCCTCGGAGCGCAGGGTGACGAGGCAGGTCACCACCAGCAGGCCGACCACGAGTACCTGACAGGTCCGGCGGGCCAGGAGCTCCGAGTGGTCGGCGGCCGCGCGCAGGACGAGGAGCAGCGCGCCGAACGAGAACACGACCAGCTGGTAGTGGTACCAGGGCCAGACGCGGTACGAGGTGGCGAAGGTCAGCTGGATCAGCAGGATCGCCTCGCCGCCGACCAGCGCCAACGTGCAGGCGAGCAGACGTCGCCGGGCGTCGTCCACCGGCGGCCCCCGGGTCGTCGCCACCACCGCCCCGGCGACGAGGGCCAGGGCGACGGCGCCGAACCACAGGGGTCGACCGTCGAAGTCGCCGGCCTGGAGGAACTGCCGGACGGGTGCGGTGTTCACGAACGGCGCGCCCAGCAACTTGGCGGCGCCCGACACCGGCAGTGCCACGCCGAACACCACGACGTCGACGATCGCGTACAGCCCGAGCGCGAGCGCGGGAGGCGCCGCGACGAGACCGGTCCGCCTCAGCGCGACCGAGCGGTCGGGACGGTCGCGCCCCACGCAGACGAGACCCAGCGGCACTGCGGCGGCGATCGCGTCGAGCCGGGCCAGGCACACCGCCGCCAGCACCAGGCCCACCCGCAGGTCGCTGCCCGGCCGGGCGTCGGCGCTCACCACCAGCCGCACCGCCAGTAGGAGCAACGGGAGCAGCACGGCCGACTCCATGCCATCGAAGGCCAGGTGCCCGGTCAGCACCGCCAGCACGGCGTAGGCCGCCAGCGCGCCTGCGGCGCTGACCCAGCTGCCGACCAGCCGACCGATCTGCAGCGCCTGGTGCACCGCCGCCGTCCACAGCAGGCACTGCAGCACGCCGACCGCCAGGAGCAACTCACCGGGCCGGTCGAACAGCCACGCCAGCGGGATGAGCAGCAGCATCCACAGCGGGTGGTAGCCGTTGGTCTCGACCAGGCCGGTGAACGTCGAGCCGTGGCCGTGCGCCAGGTTCCGAGCCACCCCGAGGTAGTAGAAGGCGTCGTCCTCGAAGATCTGGTAGCGCCAGCGGGGCTCCGTCCGGAGCACCTTCACCAGGAAGGTGACCGGCGGGACCAGGGCCAGGAGCCCTCCCACCACCCATCGCTGCGCGTTGCCGTCCGCCCAGTCCCGCACCACCCCGCCGCCTCTGTCGCCTCTTCGGCACGACGCCGACACGACGAAGGCTAATGCGTGCTCCGCCGCCTACTCTGTCAGCCGTCGGGGACCGAGGCGGTCCGCATGAGCAGGTGGGGGATACCAATGCAGGACGACGTCAGCGCGCGCATCGCGCGCCTGGAAGCCGAGCTCGCGGAGCTCAAAGACGACTTGCACCAAGTGGGTGACCCGGGGGAACACACCGGGCCGCTGTCCCGGCGGGGACTGCTGCGGACGAGCGGGCTGGTCGCTGCCGGCGCAGCGGGCGCCCTGGTCGGCCCTGGCGCCCGGCCGGCGGGTGCCGATCCGGCCAACTCCGTGACCATCTCCCCGGCGATCCCCGGTCTGGTCGCCACCAACGCCCAGGCCGCCTTTGCCGAGCTGCAGGCCAACAAGGCGCCGGCCGCAGCCTTCGACATCCGCATGGCCAACGCGTCGACAGGAGTGACCGACAACACGACGGCCATCAACAACGCGCTGAGCCTCGTGGCCGGCTCGGGCGGCGGAACGGTCCTCATCCCCTCCGGGGTCTTCGAGTTCGCCGGCACGATCGTCGTCCCCGACCACGTGGATCTCTGGGGCTGCGGCGGCACCAACCAGGTCAGCGGCACGTCCGGCTCGGTGTTGAAGGCGCTCGACGGGGGCCAGCTGATCTTCCGCGGTGGAGGCAACCAGAGCGGCAACTTCATCGTCGACGGGAGTGAGCAGACCGACAGCCCAGCCGACGGCCTGGTCCGGATCGAAGTGACGATCGAGCGCGTCTTCACCGCAATGCGGGTGGGGCACAGCACCACCGACGGGTTGGTACTCGAGGGTGCGCAGAACTGCTCGTTCGTCCAGCTCTACGTGGGCCACTGCCTCGGCGACGGCCTGGTGATGGACGATGACTCGTGGTCGCACCTGTTCCTCCGCTGTGAGTTCACCGGCTGTGCCGGCAACGACGTGAGGATCAAGGAGACCGTCCATGACGTGAGGGACAACCTGTTCCTCCAGTGCATCCTCGAACGGGGCCACTGGGGGACGGGCGACTTCGACGGGCCCAGCAACACGGCTCTCCTTGTCGAGGGCGGGTCCACCAACAAGTTCGATAACTGCATCTTCGCGGTGCGGACGCCCAACACGACGACGTCCGGCTACGTGGTCATCGTCGAGGGGGGCGACGCCGAGTTCGACAGCTGCAACTTCACCACCGACATCGCAGGTGCCGGGTGCCTGTCCAACCAGGGCGCCGGCGTGCTCTTCTCCGGGCGCAACCACTTCATCGCCGAGCACAACGACGTCTCGCCGGGGCCTCGGCCCGCGATCCAGTGGAACAACCCGGGCTTCGGCAACGTCGCCGGCCGGATCGACTTCGGTACCTGCCCTGGGCCCCGGTGGGGTGGCTCCGGGTCGTACCAGCAGTTGTCGTTCGAGACCGACCGGCCTCATCTCCTGCTTCTCGAGAGCGACGCCACGTTTGCGTTGCGGACCGCGCTCCGCTCAGAAGAAGGCAACGGCTACCGGGTCCAGCTCGAGCGCGACGGTCAGATCAGCGTCAGCGACGGGACGTCGTTCACCCCGAAGGCGTTGTGGAAGTTGCTCGGGGGCGGGTGGCACACGCCGCAGAAGGTGCGCATCGACGGTGGGCTGAACCTCCACGAGATGGGGGCGACGCCGGCGAACCCGTCGGCGGGGGACGAAGCGGTCGTCTATGTCAAGGGCGACAAGTTGGTCGTGGCGTTCAATGACGCCGGCACCATGCGCTACCGGTCCATGCCGCTCATTGGCACGAGCGTCACCTGGACCCACACGACGACCGCACCCTGAGGGAACGTGGTGTGAGGCTGCGGAGGGTGGGGGGTTAGGCTCGGGTAAGTGCCGGCGACGATCATGGTCGGAACCCAATGGGGTGACGAGGGCAAGGGCAGGTTCACCGACCTCCTGGCCAAGGAGAGCCACATGGTCGTCCGCTACCAGGGCGGCCACAACGCGGGCCACACCCTGGTCGTCGACGGTGAGAGCTACGCCCTCCAGCTGATGCCCAGCGGGGTGCTGTACGACCACATCGTGCCGGTGATCGGCAACGGCGTGGTGATCGACCCGGTGGTGCTGTTCGACGAGATGGACATGCTCACCCGCCGCGGCATCGACTGCTCCCGCCTCCGGGTGAGCTCGAACGCCCACCTGATCCTGCCCTACCACCAGCTCCTCGACCGGGTCACCGAGCGGCACCTGGGCAAGAACAAGCTGGGCACCACGCGCCGCGGCATCGGTCCCACCTACGCCGACAAGGCCGCCCGCGTCGGCCTGCGGGTGCAGGACCTCTACGACGCCAAGATCTTCCGCCAGAAGCTCGACCTGGTGCTGCGGGAGAAGGGCCAGCTGCTGGCCAAGGTCTACAACCAGCTCCCCCCGAGCGCCGACGAGATCGCGGAGAAGTACCTGGGTGAGATCGCGCCCCGGTTGAAGGAGTACGTGGCCGACACGGTCAACCTGGTGCACGACGGGCTCGAGGCCGGCCAGCACATCCTGTTCGAGGGGGCGCAGGCCACCTTCCTCGACCTCGACCACGGCACCTATCCCTACGTCACCTCGTCGAACCCGGTGGCGGGCGGCGTCTGCACCGGCGCCGGGGTCGGCCCCCGGTACATCGACCGGGTGGTCGGCGTCGCCAAGGCCTACGTCACCCGGGTGGGGGCGGGGCCGTTCCCGACGGAGCTGTTCGACGAGGCCGGCGACGTGCTGGTCGACCGGGGCCACGAGTTCGGCACCAACACCGGCCGGCGGCGGCGTCCCGGCTGGTTCGACGCGGTGATGCTGCGCCACGCGGTGCGGCTCAACTCGCTGTCGGAGCTGGCCATCACCAAGCTCGACGTGCTCGACACCTTCGACACCGTGAAGGTGTGCGTGGCCTACGAGGCCGACGGGCGGCGCTACGAGCGCTTCCCCGACGACCAGTCGCTGCTGCACGCGGTGACCCCGGTGTACGAGGAGCTGCCCGGCTGGTCGACCGACCTGTCCGGGTCCACCGAGCTGCACCAGCTGCCGGCCGCGGCCCAGAAGTACCTCGACTTCCTCGAGGAGCAGGTGCAGGTGCCGGTGTCGCTGGTCGGCGTGGGGCCGGGCCGCGACCAGTTCGTCCACCGGACCTCTTGAGCAACCAGAACCCGAAGAACCGGAACAACCCGAAGAAGAGCGGAGAGACATGCGCGTCTGCGTGATCGGATCGGGCGGGCGAGAGCATGCGTTGGCCCACGTGCTGGGCCGCAGCGCCGAGGTCGTCGTCACCCCGGGGAACCCGGGCATCCCGGGGTCGGTCGACGTGCCGCCCCGCGAGGTGCAGGCCGACCTGTTCGTGGTGGGGCCCGAGGCGCCGCTGGTCGAGGGCCTGGCCGACGCCCTGCGCGGCGACGGGCGCCTGGTGTTCGGCCCCGGCGGGGCGGGCGCGCAGCTGGAGGGCTCGAAGGCCTGGATGAAGGACCTGCTCCGGTCGGCCGGCGTGCCCACCGCCCGCTACGGCGCCTTCACCGAGGAGGAGCCGGCGATCGAGTTCCTGCGCAGCCTGCCCGGCCCGTGGGTGGTGAAGACCGACGGGCTCGCCGCCGGCAAGGGCGTGCTGGTGGCCGAGTCGTTCGACGCCGCGGCCGCCGACGTGCGGGCCAAGCTCTCGGGGACGTCGGGGTTCGGCGCCGCTGGCCGCCGGGTGGTGATCGAGGAGGGCCTGAGCGGGCCGGAGCTGTCGCTGCTCGCCATCTGTGACGGCACCCGCGCCGTCCCGCTCGCCCCGGCGCAGGACTTCAAGCGCCTCGGCGACGGCGACGAAGGCCCCAACACCGGCGGCATGGGCGCCTACTCGCCGGTGCCGTTCGCCGGGAAGGACGTGGTCGGCGAGGTGATGGACCGCTTCGTCGAGCCGAGCCTGGCCGAGCTGCGGCGCCGCGGCATCGACTACCGGGGCGTGCTCTACGCCGGCCTGATGCTCACGCCCGAGGGCCCGAAGCTGCTGGAGTACAACGTCCGCTTCGGCGATCCCGAGGCGCAGGTGGTACTGCCCCGCATCGAGTCCGACCTGGTCGACCTGCTGGGCGAGGCCGCCGCGGGGCACATCCGCGGCGAGCCGACGTTCGTCGACGAGGCCGCGGTCACCGTGGTGATGGCGTCGCCGGGCTACCCCGAGAGCCCTCGGACCGGCGACGTGATCCGGGGCATCGCCGAGGCCGAGGCGACCGGCGCCACCGTGTTCTGCGCCGGCGTGGCGTCCGACGAGGAGGGCCGGCTGGTCACTGCGGGTGGCCGGGTGCTGAACGTGACCGGATTCGGAGAAAACCTGCCCGAAGCCCGGAACCGTGCCTACGACGCGGTCAACATGGTCGACTGGCCGGGCGAGCAGCACCGTTCCGACATCGCACACAACCCGTCCAACCACCCCGCCACCGCCCCAAGAGGCCTCGGCAGCTGACGCTGCGAGACCGATACACCTAGAGGAGGGTTGAGTCAGTGACGACCAGGAAGATCGCCGTGCTCATGGGCTCGGCGAGCGACAAGGACAAGATGGCACCGGCCGCCGACACGCTGGCCCGCTTCGGCATCGACGCCGACGTGCGGGTCATGTCGGCCCACCGCAGCCCCGCCCTGGTGGCGGAGCTGGCCTCGACCGCCCGCGAGCAGGGCTACTCGGGCTTCATCTGTGGCGCCGGGATGGCCGCCCACCTGGCCGGAGTGGTCGCCGCGCACACGACCCTCCCCGTCATCGGCGTGCCGCTGTCGGGCGGGGCGCTCAACGGTGTCGACGCGCTGTACGCCACCGTGCAGATGCCGAAGGGCATCCCCGTGGCCACCGTCGCGATCGACGGCGCCATGAACGCGGCGCTGCTGGCGGTGCAGATCCTCGCCGTCGACGACGAGGTCCTCGCCAAGCAGCTGGCCGACCATCGCGCAGAAATGGTGCCACCTCAGTGAGACTGGGGCGGTGAAGCCGGCACTGCGAGCCGAGCCGACAGGCGAGGCCCCGGCCCAAGCGGCCACGGGAGCGGGGAGCACAGGCGCGCAGCCCGAGCGGCCCGGCGCCGTAGGCGCGGAGAGCGGGAAGCTCGCGCATGGTTCGACCTCTCGGCCGCGAAGCGCCGAGGACTCGCAGACGTGACCAGTCCGCGCGCCTTACCGGATGTCTTGGCGGCTCGGTACGCGAGCACGCCGATGGTCGAGCTGTGGTCGCCCGAGCGCAAGGTGGTGCTGGAGCGGCAGCTGTGGATCGCGGTGATGGCCGCGCAGCGTGAGCTCGGCGTCGACATCCCCGCCGCGGTGATCGACGACTACCGGGCGGTCGTCGAGAAGGTCGACCTGGCGTCGATCGACGCCCGCGAGCGGGTGACCCGTCACGACGTGAAGGCCCGGCTCGAGGAGTTCTCGTCGCTCGCGGGCCACGAGTACGCCCACGCCGGGATGACGTCGCGCGACCTCACCGAGAACGTCGAGCAGCTGCAGGTCCGCCGGGCGCTGGAGCTGGTGCGCGACCGGATGGTCACCACGCTGGCCCGGCTGGCCGAGCTGGCGGCCGAGCACTCGGCACAGGTGATGGCCGGTCGCAGCCACAACGTCGCCGCCCAGGCGACCACCCTCGGCAAGCGCTTCGCCAACGCCGGCGAGGAGCTGCTGCAGTCCTACGCCCGGGTCGACGAGCTGCTGGCCCGCTACCCGCTGCGGGGCATCAAGGGCCCGGTCGGCACCCAGCAGGACCAGGTCGACCTCCTCGGCGACCCCGCCAAGGTCGAGCAGCTCGAAGAAGCGGTGCAGCGGCACCTCGGCTTCGGCCGGCGGCTCACCAACGTGGGCCAGGTGTATCCCCGGTCGCTCGACTTCGACGTGGTCGCCGCGCTGGTCCAGGCCGTCGCCGGGCCGTCGTCGCTCGCCACCACCATCCGCCTGATGGCCGGCCACGAGCTGGTCACCGAGGGCTTCGCACCCGGCCAGGTCGGCAGCTCCGCCATGCCGCACAAGATGAACACCCGCTCCTGCGAGCGGGTCAACGGCCTGGCCGTGGTGCTCCGGGGGCACCTGTCGATGGTGTCCGAGCTGGCCGGCGACCAGTGGAACGAGGGCGACGTGTCCTGCTCGGTGGTCCGTCGGGTGGCGCTGCCCGGGGCGTTCCTGGCGACCGACGGCCTGTTCGAGACGTTCCTGTCGGTGCTCGCCGGCTTCGGCGCCTACCCCGCGGTGATCGAGCGGGAGCTGGCCCGCTACCTGCCGTTCCTCGCCACCACCAAGGTGCTGGTGGCGGCGCTGCGCCAAGGGGTCGGCCGCGAGCAGGCACACGAGGCGATCAAGGAGCACGCCGTCGCCGCGGCCCTGGCGCTGCGCGAGGGTGCGGCCGACAACGACCTGGTCGACCGGCTCGCCGGCGACCCCCGGCTGGGCCTCGACCGCGGTGCCCTGGCGGCGCTGCTGTCCGACCGGGCGGGCTTCGTGGGTGCCGCCCCGCAGCAGGTGGAGGCCTTCTGCGCCCAGGTGGCCGGGCTCGTCGCCCGCCATCCCGACGCGGCCGCCTACCGGCCCGAGCCCGTCCTCTGACCCGAACCCGACTCCGACACCGAACGACTCCTACCGACTTCCAACGACGCACGTCGAGAGGATCCCAATGTCCCAGTTCCCGCTCCCGCACCTGCAGTCCGGCAAGGTGCGCGACATCTTCGGCGTCGACGACGACCGACTGTTGATGGTGACCAGCGACCGCCTGTCGGCGTTCGACGTGGTGATGGACGAGCCGATCCCGCAGAAGGGCCGTGTGCTCACGGCGATGTCGGCGTTCTGGTTCGGCGAGACGGCCGACGTCGTGAAGGGTCACCTGCTGTCCGCCGAGGTGGACGACCTGCCGGCCGAGGTGCGGGCGGTCGCCGACCGCGAGGACCTGCACGGTCGCGTCATGCTCACCCGCAACGCCGTGATGCTGCCGATCGAGTGCATCGTGCGCGGCTACCTGTCGGGCTCGGCCTGGCGGGAGTACCGGGCCTCCGGCACGATGCACGGCACGCGGCTGCCCGAGGGGCTGGAGGAGTCCGAGCAGCTGCCCGAGCCGGTGTTCACCCCGTCGACCAAGGCCGTCGAGGGCCACGACGTGAACATCTCGTTCCCCGAGGCGGTCAACGTTCTCGAAGCGGAGCTGCCCGGCCGTGGCGCCGAACTGGCGGCGCAGGTGCGCGACGTCAGCGTCGAGCTGTACCGGCGGGGCGCGGCCTGGGCGCGGGAGCGCGGCATCATCATCGCCGACACCAAGTTCGAGCTGGGCCTGGTCGACGGCGACCTCGTGCTGTGCGACGAGGTGCTGACGCCCGACTCGTCGCGCTTCTGGCCGGTCGACGGCTACGCGCCGGGTGGAACCCCGCCGTCGTTCGACAAGCAGCCGGTGCGCGACTTCCTCGACCGGCTCAGCTGGGACAAGAAGCCCCCGGCTCCGCCGTTGCCCGACGACGTGGTGCAGGCGACCAGCGCACGCTACGTCGAGGCGTACGAGCGGGTCATCGGCCGGTCGTTCGCCGGTTGGCCCGGCGCGACCGCCACCGGCGCGTAGCCCGTGCCAACCACCCCGCCGCCGCCCCCATCGGTCTCGGCGTCCGCCGAGGCAATTACTCTTCGGAGCATGGATTTCTCGGTCATGGTCGAAACCCGTCCCCGTGCCGGCGTCGCCGATCCGGAGGGCGCGACCATCGAACGGTCGCTGCCGGCGCTCGGCTTCAGCGGCGTGTCGGGCGTGCGGGTCGGCAAGGTGTTCCGCTTCACGGTCGAGGCCACCGACGCCGACGCCGCCCGGGCGGAGGTCGACGACATGTGCCAGCGCTTCCTCACCAACCCCGTCATCGAGGACGTCGAGTTCTCGGTGCAGGCGCTCGACGGCGCGGCGGTGCCCGGATGACCGCGACGATCGGCGTCGTCGTCTTCCCGGGCTCCAACTGCGAGCTCGACGTGGTCGAGGCGGCCCGCCACCTCGGCGGCGAGGGTCGCCTGCTGTGGCACGGCGACGCGTCGCTCGGCGACGTCGACGCGGTCGTCCTGCCGGGCGGCTTCGCCCACGGCGACTACCTGCGTCCCGGGGCGATCGCCCGGTTCTCGCCGGTGATGCAGGCGGTGGGCGAGTTCGCCGCCGCCGGTGGTCCCGTCGTGGGGATCTGCAACGGGTTCCAGGTTCTCTGTGAAGCGGGCCTGCTTCCGGGGGCCTTGCGGAAGAATCAGGGCCTCAAATTCCTCTGTACTACCGCCTCGCTGCGGGTCGAAGCCGGTGCGACTCCGCTCACATCGAGCGTCGATTCAGGCACAGTCCTGAGCATCCCCATCAACCATTTCGAGGGGAATTACACCTGCTCACCGGAGACGCTGGCCGAACTGCAGGGTGACGACCGCGTGATCTTCCGGTATGTGGACAATCCCAACGGGTCGATCGACGACATTGCCGGAATCTGCTCGGCCGCTCGCAACGTGGTGGGCCTGATGCCGCACCCGGAGCGGGCCTCACATCCGCTGTTGGGTTCCACCGACGGAGTGCCGTTGCTGCGGTCCCTGCTGGCGACCGCGACCGCCGGTCAGGCCGTTCCGGCAGCTCCCTAGGCGCCGCGGCTGATCCCGGCCTTGGTGAGCACGGGGCTGGGAACGCCCAGCTCACGCCATGCCGAGTAGGAGATGCCCTTCCGGGTGCTATATGGCGCGGCGGCGGCGATGAATTCCTTCTCGAGCGAGTCGAGATCGACCTTGGCGTCGCTGGTCTCCAGCGCCGCCTGCAGATCGAGCCGTTCCTGGATGAGGTGCAATCGCTTCAACGGGTCGGCGGTGAGGAGCGCGTTCTCGACGGCAGCGAGTCGCTTCTTCATCGAGTCAGGCGTGCGCTTGCGCCCGCGGCGGGGGCGATGCGCTTCCAGCGCCTCCAGATAGCGTCGAACAGCCCGGCCCTGGTCGCGACCTTCGGCAAGTGCGGCTTTGTGCTCATCACTCATCGGGGTGCGCTTGTGTGCTGAATCAGGCATGACACTTAGCATATTTCGATTTTGCAACCGTCGCGTATTTCGCTCCGAAAACTCTGCGCCAGGGCTCCCATGACCTACCCTGAGGCAGGTGACCACGCCTGAGACGAAGTCCGAGGTGATCCACCGGGCACTCGGATTGACCGACGACGAAGCCGCCGCCATCGAACGTCTCCTGGGCCGGGCGCCCAACCACCTCGAGCTGGCCATGTACGCCGTGATGTGGTCGGAGCACTGCTCCTACAAGTCGAGCCGGTTGCACCTGCGGCGCCTCCCGACCGAGGGTCGCGACGTGCTCGTCGGCCCCGGTGAGAACGCCGGAGTGGTGGATGTCGGCGACGGGATCGCGGTCGCATTTCGGATCGAGAGCCACAACCATCCGTCCGCCATCGAGCCCTATCAGGGCGCGGCCACGGGCATCGGCGGCATCCTGCGCGACGTCTTCACCATGGGGGCGCGGCCCATCGCATTGATGGACCCGCTGCGGTTCGGGCCGCTCGACGACGCCCGCAGCCGCTGGATCGCCGAGGGCGTCGTGTCGGGCATCAGCGGCTACGGCAACTCGGTGGGCGTGCCGACGATCGGCGGCGAGGTCGTCTTCGACGAGACCTACCAGGACAACCCGCTCGTCAACGTGTTCTGCCTCGGGGTGCTCCCGCAGGAGCGGCTGGTGCTGGGCCAGGCGTCGGGCGTGGGCAACCTGGCGGTGCTGTTCGGGTCGACCACGGGGCGTGACGGCATCGGTGGCGTGTCGGTGCTGGCGTCGGCCGGCTTCTCCGACGACGAGGCCGACGCCGCCAAGCGCCCCAGCGTGCAGGTGGGCGATCCGTTCGAGGAGAAGCGGCTCATCGAGGCGTGCCTCGAGCTGCTCGACGCCGGCTACGTGGTCGGCATCCAGGACCTGGGCGGTGCCGGCATCACCTGTGCCACCAGCGAGACCGCCAGCCGGGGCGGCGTCGGCATGGACGTGTACCTCTCCGAGGTGCCCCGCCGTGAAGAGGGCATGGAGCCCTTCGAGGTGATGACCAGCGAGAGCCAGGAGCGGATGCTGGCGATCGTCGAGCCGCGCCACCTCGACGCCTTCCTCGCCGTGTGCGAGCGGTGGGAGGTCACGGCGGCCGTCATCGGCACCGTCGCTTCGGGCGGCGCGCTGCGGATCCTCGACCGGGTCGACGGCGAGGTGCTGGCCGACGTGCCGGCCGCCACCCTGCACGAGGACGCCCCGCTGCTCGACCGTCCCCGCCGGGAGCCGGCGGACCGGGCCGAGTCGCTGGCCGACGTGGCCGACGCGGCGCTGGGTGCGCCGGTGGACGCGGCAGCCGAGCTGCTCGACCTCGTGTACGACACCTCCTGGATCTGGTCGCAGTACGACCACCAGCTGTTCCTCAACACCGTCGCCGGGCCGGGGGCCGACGCCGCGGTGCTGCGGCTGAAGCACCCCACCACCGGGGTCGACACCGGCCGGGGCCTGGCCGTCACCACCGACGGGAACCACCGCTGGTGCGCGCTCGACCCGCGGCAGGGCTCGGCGCTCGTCGTCGCCGAGGCGGTCGCCAACCTGGCCTGTGTCGGGGCCCGCCCGCTGGGGCTCGTGAACTGCCTCAACTTCGGCAACCCCGAGCACCCCGAGGTGATGTGGCAGCTGTCGGAGGCGATCGACGGCATGGCCGAGGCGTGCCGGGAGCTGGCGCTGCCGGTCGTCGGCGGCAACGTGAGCCTCTACAACGAGAGCCGGGGCCGCGACATCGACCCCACGCCGATCGTCGCCGCGGTGGGCCTGATCGAGAGCCTCGACGTCGCTCCGCCGGGTGCGTCGCTGGCGGAGGGCGGCACGCTGATGCTGGTGGGCGGAGGCGAGCCGGCGCTGTCGGGCTCGGCCTGGGCCTGGGCCCGGGGCCATCGTCGGGGCGCGCCGCCGGCGCTCGACCTGGTGGCCCATCGGGTGCTGTGCGAGGTGGTCCGCGGCCTGGTCGCCGACGGGCTGCTGCTCGGCGTGCGCGACGGGGCCGACGGCGTGGGTGCGGCGCTGGCCGAGATGGCGATCGCGTCGGGCGTCGGCGTCGAGGTCCAGCCGCCGGACGGTGCCGACCACCGCTGGCTGTTCGGCGAGTCGCCCAGCCGCTTCGTGCTGTGCGTCGACGCGGCCGATGCCGGTGCGGTCGAGGCCCGGTGCTCGGCGGCAGGCGTCCCCGTCACCGTGCTCGGCAAGGCCGGGGGCAGCCACATCGCCATCGGCCGCCTGGTCGACGTGCCGCTGGCGGAGGCGGTCCGCTCGTGGCGCCGCCGCCTCCCCGACCTCCTGGGCCAGGGCACCACCCAAGGCTGACGGCTCTCTGTACGCCGAGTGGTTACCCCTCGCGGACGATCTCGACCTCGACGTCGTCGAGCTCCGGGTGCAGCTCGTGGACCACTTTCCACATGATCTTGTCGAGCACCAGGAAGCGGGCCAGCCACAGCACCCCGAAGGCGCTCAGGTTGGCGGCGAGGATGGCGAACGTGGTGCCCCACCGGTCCTCGGCGTAGTTGACGAACAGCAGCGACAGCAGGAACGCCAGGAAGGCCATGGTCCAGAACGGCACGACCTCGCCCCAGAGCCGGTTCTTGCCCTGCTGGTTCCAGGTCCAGTAGCGGTTGACCAGGTAGTTCGGCACCGACGAGACGGTCACCGAGATCAGGTGCGACGTCATGTCGCCCAGGCCGATCACCGCGTTGGTGAGGATCAGCACCACGGCGTAGAAGACCACACCGGTGCCCGAGGCCACCGAGTAGCGCAACAGCTTCTGCAACGTGGGCGGCAGTGGGTCGATGATGCGGTCGACCCGGTCGAGCACGGCGCTGACGACGTTCCCCATCGGGCTGTGGAGCGTAGTGGTGCGTGCCCGGCGCTGCTGGGACGCTGGAACGAACACCGGTAGTTCGCCGCGGAGCGCGCGCAGCGAGGCAGAATGGGGCCCGTGGCTGACGACGGCTCCCTGAGAGGCCGAGCGGAGAGGATGCTCCGGCAGCCCACGCGTGGAGATTTGGCGGCCGGTCACCTGCTCAGCAGCGAGGCCTCCCGGCAGCGCAGCACATCGGGCCGAGACGAGGCGGACCTGTCCGCGGACGTTCTCAAGGAAGCCTGCGGCGTCTTCGCCGTGTACGGCCCGGGGCAACCCGTGGCGCAACTCACCTACCTGGGGCTCTTCGCCCTCCAACACCGTGGCCAAGAGGCTGCGGGCATGGCGGTCAGCGACCGCGACACCATCACCGTGGTGAAGGACCAGGGCCTCGTGGCCAGCGTGTTCGACGAGCGGACCCTGGCTGGCCTGTCCGGCGACCTGGCCATCGGCCACACCCGCTACTCCACCACCGGCTCGAGCACCTGGCGCAACGCCCAGCCCTCGTACCGGCCGGTCGGCGACGACGAGTTCGCCCTCGGCCACAACGGCAACCTCGTGAACACCGCGGCCCTGGCCGAGGCGGCGGGGATGCTGCCCGGCACCGTCACGTCCGACAGCGACCTGATCGCCGAGCTGGTCGCCCACGAGCTGGCCCGGGTCGCCGGGTCGCCGTCGTCGAACGGCAACGGTCACAGCCCGCGGGCGTTGGAGCAGGCGCTGGTGTCCGTGCTCCCCCGGTTGGAGGGTGCGTTCTCGCTGGTGCTGATGGACCAGGACAGCATCGTCGGGGTGCGTGACCCGCAGGGGTTCCGGCCGTTGGCGCTGGGACGGCTGGACGACGGCTGGGTCCTGGCCTCCGAGACGCCGGCGCTCGACATCGTGGGCGCCAAGTTCGACCGGGAGCTCGACCCGGGTGAGATGGTCGTGATCGACGCCGAGGGCCCGCGGTCGTTCCATCCGTTCGCGCCCGAGCGGGTCGACCCGAAGCTGTGCCTGTTCGAGTTCGTGTACTTCGCCCGGCCCGACAGCCGGCTCTACGACCGCAGCGTCCACCAGGCCCGCGTCGCCATGGGGGAGCAGCTCGCCGAACAGGCCCCGGCGGTCGCCGACATGGTGATCGGCGTGCCCGAGTCGGGCGTCCCGGCGGCCGAGGGCTTCGCCCGGCACAGCGGCATCATGCAGGGGCAGGGCCTGGTGAAGAACCGCTACATCGGCCGTAGCTTCATCGCCCCCAGCCAGGAGAAGCGGGCACAGGCGGTGCGGATGAAGCTCAACCCGCTGCGCGAGAACATCGACGGCAAGCGGCTGGTGGTGGTCGACGACTCGATCGTGCGGGGCACCACCCAGCGCCAGCTCACCAGGATGCTGCGCGAGGCCGGGGCCCGGGAGGTCCACCTGCGCATCACGTCGCCTCCGGTCGCCTGGTCGTGCTTCTACGGCATCGACACCGGCGACCGCAACGAGCTGCTGGCCAACAACAAGTCGGTCGAGGAGATCCAGGAGTACCTCGACGTCGACTCGCTGGCCTACCTCGACCTCCCCCGGCTGGTCGCCGCCACGGGTTCCCCGGGCACCGACTTCTGCGACGCCTGCTTCACCGGCCACTACCCGGTCGCGGTCCCCGTCGAGCTGACCAAACACGTGCTGGAAGGTGCCAGTTACTAGTGGGTGAGAGTTACAAGGCCGCGGGAGTCGACATCGAAGCGGGGGAGCAGGCGGTCGATCGGATCAAGGCCGCGGTGCGATCGACGTACCGGCCCGAGGTGCTGGGCGACATCGGGGGGTTCGGCGGGCTGTTCGCCGTGCCGACCGACCGCTACCGGCAGCCGGTGCTGGTCGCCGCCACCGACGGGGTCGGCACCAAGGTGATGGTGGCCGAGATGGTCGGCCGCTACGACACCATCGGCATCGACCTGGTGGCGATGTGCGTCGACGACCTGGTGTGCCAGGGCGCCGAGCCGCTGTTCTTCCTCGACTACGTGTCGGCCGGCAAGCTCGACCCCGACCAGGTGGAGCAGGTGGTCGCCGGGGTCGCCGAGGGTTGCCGGCAGGCCGGCTGCGCCCTCATCGGCGGCGAGATGGCCGAGCACCCGGGTGCCATGGCTCCCGGGCAGATCGACGTCGCCGGCTTCGCGGTGGGCGTGGTCGAGCGGGACCGGATCATCGGCGGGTCGACGGCCCGGGCCGATGATGTGCTGGTGGGGCTGCCGTCGCCGGGCCTGCGCTCCAACGGCTACTCGCTGGCGCGGCGGGTGCTGTTCGACGTCGCCGGCCTCGACGTGCACGACGAGCTGTTCGCCGGCCACACCGTCGGCGACGAGCTGCTGCGCCCGTCGGTGATCTACGCGCCCGCGGTCCGCGCTCTGCTGGGTGATGTCGACGTGCGGGCGATCGCCCACGTCACCGGCGGCGGGCTGGTGGGCAACGTCCCCCGGGTGCTGCCGGAGGGCCTCGACGCGGTGGTCGACCGTTCCATGTGGGAGGTGCCCCGGGTGTTCACGGAGATCCAGCGGCTCGGCGGCATCGCCGACGACGAGATGGCGAAGGTCTTCAACCTCGGCATCGGGATGGTGGTCGCCGTCCCACCGTCGGACCTGGCCCGCACGCTGGCGCTGCTGGAGGATGCCGGGCAGTCGGCTCGGGAGATCGGTCGCCTGGTCGGCGCCGACGGCGGTGGTCGTCAGGTCCGGTTCTCATGAGCGCGGAACTCGTCGAGCACCTGCTGAAGCACGCCGTGCGAACCGGCGACTTCGTCCTCAAGTCGGGGCGCCGCAGCACCTGGTTCATCGACGCCAAGCAGACCACCTGTCGCCCCGACGGCATGCTGCTGGTCGCCGACGCCCTGCTGGCGGCGCTGCCCGACGACGTCACCGCCATCGG
The DNA here is from genome assembly GCA_035316325.1 of Acidimicrobiales bacterium. Classification (NCBI taxonomy): domain Bacteria; kingdom Bacillati; phylum Actinomycetota; class Acidimicrobiia; order Acidimicrobiales; species Acidimicrobiales bacterium. Next base: position 5,129 of record DATHJB010000203.1, on the reverse strand, counting down.
CGGGCTGACCATGGGGGCCGACGCCGTGGCGTTCGGCACCGCCGCGGTCGCCGCCACCCGGGGTCGGGAGCTGCGCAGCTTCAGCGTGCGCAAGGATGTGAAGGACCACGGCGGCGGCGGTCGCCTGGCCGGGGCCCTGGAACCCGGCGACAAGGTGGCGATCACCGAAGACGCCGTCACCCGCGGTGTGTCGATGCTCGAGGCTGTCGAGGTGGTGCGGGAGGCCGGTGGCGAGCCGGTGCTGCTGATCCCGGTGGTCGACCGGGGCGGGATGTGCGCCCGCCTGGCCGCCGAGGCCGGCATCGCCTACCACGCCCTGGTCGGTGCCCCCCGGCTCGGTTTCCCCTACGACGAGCCCGGAGGCTCCGGGGGTTGACAACCGCCGCTCCGTGACGCAGGGTCGTGCGACGACAGCGCGGGGTGAGCGGAATGTGGGATCTGATGGTGGGTGTGGTGCTCGCAGCGATGGCGACCGTGACGTTGGTCGGGCTCCGCGCCTGCCTCGTGCGACGCCTGACGTCCTCGGCCACCCGGCGGATCGATCGACTGCAGTCGCAGATGACCGGCTGGGAGCTCGGCAACGGCGTCCGGATGCGTGAGCTGCGGCAGCGGATGACCGACGTCGAGGACACCGTCGTCCGGGCTCAGGACGAGGCCCGGGAGGCGGCGGCGACGCTGGCGAAGATCAGCCGGGATCTGATGGAGCGGATCGAGGCGGTCGAGCCGCAGGGCGAGCTGGAGGTGCTGGTGGCCGAGGGTCGCATCCCCGCCGAGCACCTCCCGGTGGCTACCCCTCCACGGTCGCGGGCGCGAGCGCGGGCGGCAGCGGGGCGGCATGGACCACCACCAGCTCCTGGACCGCTCGGGTGAGGGCGACGTAGAGCAGGCGCAGGTTCCGAGCGGTGTCGGCGGAGGTGCCGATCGCCGCCGGCTCGACCACCACAACGGCGTCGAACTCCAGGCCCTTCGCCTCTTCGGGAGCCACGACCGTGCCCGGCAGGTCCTTCGGAAGCCCGGCCCGCACCCGGTCCGGCGCCACGACGCCGACCGTCGTCCACTGCCCGGCGAGCTCCCGCACCAGCCGCTCCACCTCGGGGGCCAGGTCGTCGGCACCGGCGACCGTCACCTGGCGGGGAGCCCGGCCCTCCGCCCGCACCGACGCTGTGGGCACGACGTCGGGGGCCGCCTCCGGCAGCAGCCGGTTGGCGTAGTCCATCACCGGCGCCGGCACGCGGTAGCCGAGGTCGAGGTCGACCCGCTGCGTCGTCGCCGGAGAGCCGAGGTGGCCGACCACCACGTCCCACGAGTCCTGCGCCGCGGCTGCGGTGGCCTGCGCCAGGTCGCCGAGCACGGTCATCGAGCGGGTGGGGCAGCGGCGGGCGAGTGTCCGGAGGCCCATGGCGGACAGGTCCTGGGCCTCGTCGACCACCACGTGGCCGTAGGCGGGCGGCGGTCCGGCGACCAGCCACTGTGCCTCGTCGAGGAGCGCCAGGTCGGCCTCGGTCCACGGCTCGTCGTCGGCCTTCCGGGTGGCTCGGCGGAGGATCGTCGCCTGCTCGTCGGCGTCGAGGAGCCCGGTGGCCGCGGTCCGCAGCGCGCTCGGGCTGCTCAGCAGCCGCCGCACCACTGCGCCGGCGCCGAGCATGGGCCACAGCCGGTCGAGTGCCCGCAGCCAGTCGCGGTCGTTGCGCAGGCGCGACTCCAGGGCGACGGTGGTGGCGAGCTCCTCGCCCCGCCGTTCGGCCAGCTCCTGGCGCACCAGCCGCAGCAGCTGGGTGCGCAGCGCGGCCCGGCCCACGTTGTGGGCGACGTCGCGGGCGGCGATCTCCTTCACCGCCGCGTCGACCACGTCGACGTCGAGTCGCACGGTGCCCCAGCCGGTCTGCACGTCGAGCGGCTCGACGAGGGGCCGTCGGGTGCCCGTGGTCGCTCTCGCCAGCACCCGCCCCATGCGGGCGTCGCCCTTGATGCGGGCGGCCGTGTCGTCGTCGGCGGCCCGGACCCGGTAGGCGGTGCCGGCCAGCAGGCGGTCGAGGGTGGTCTGGCGCACCGCCGTCTCGCCGAGCGACGGCAGCACCTGGGCGATGTAGCGCAGGAACAGCGGGTTGGGCCCGATCACCAGCACGCCCTCCTGGTCGAGCTTCCGGCGGTGCTCGTAGAGGAGGAACGCCGCCCGGTGCAGGCCGACGGCGGTCTTGCCAGTGCCGGGACCGCCCTGCACCACCAGGCACGATTCGAGCGGGGCGCGGATCACCCGGTCCTGCTCGGCGGCGATGGTGGCGACGATGTCGCGCATCTCGCCGGTGCGCGACCGCTCCAGCTCGGCCAGCAGCGGGTCGGGGATGCCGCCGTGGTGGGCGGCGTCGACGGAGTCGGGGTCGTCGAAGTCCTCGTCGAACAGGTCGTCCACCCGGCGGTCGGTCATCATGAACCGGCGGCGCAGGCGCAGGCCCAGCGGGTCGGCGGCCGTGGCCCGGTAGAAGGGGACCGACACGTCGGCCCGCCAGTCGACCACCACCGGATCGCCCCGGGCGTCCTCCACGTGGCGGCGCCCGACGTACCAGCGGGGGGCGTCGTCCTGCCCGCCCTCCTCGTCGAGGCGGCCGAAGGCGAGGCCGGGCACGTCGGTGTCGAGGCTGCTCAGGCGGCGGTTCAGGTGCCACTGGGCGGCCGCCGAGTCGACCGCCTGGGCGGCGGAGTCCTCCAGTTCGGCGACGCGGGCGGTGCGCTCCCGCATCGCCTCGAGACATCGGTAGGCCTCGTCGACGTAGGCCTGCTCGTGGGGAACGTCGGGATGGGGCAACTGAATACCTCCGCGCGTACTCACGCTCGCGTGCCACTCAACCTGGATGCGGTCGGGAAGGAATCCGAGCCGGCCGAGCGTCGTGGACCGAACGGGATGTGCTCCTCTACGCCCTCGGTGTAGGAGCAGGGGCGGAGGACCCTACTGGGCCCGAGCTGGCCTACACCACGGAGAATTCGGACGGGATCACCCTGGCGGTGCTCCCGACGTTCGCCGTGCTGCCGGGCGGCTCCGACACGTCCCGCTTCGCCTCGATGCCCGGCCGCTTCAGCCGCCCCGTCTTCCCCGGCGAACGCCTCACGATCAAGATGTGGCACACGTCGGATTCGACGGCCACCTTCCAAACCGAGAAGCCCTCCGGCGCCCCCGTCCTGACCAACGGCCACTTCACCCTGGCGCCGTAGCCCTCACTGACGACGGAGGGCGCCGACGGTCTCCGCCATCGCGGCGTACAACGACGGGAAGAACCCTTCATCACCGGCGACAACCCGCTTCGCCGTGGCGTTGGCCGGGTGGATCACGACATCGCCCGGCTGCCCGTGGAGGGCGAGGTCGGTGCCGTACTCGTCGGTGGCGATGACCCAGTCGAGCCGGAGTTGCTGCCGCACGTGCTCGCCGTAGGCGATGCCGAGGGCGTTGACCACTGTGTCGACGTCCGGGTCGCTGGGCTCGCCAGTCGACCGCCACCGTCGCAGCGTCTCGTCGAGGCGCTCCAGCGACGGCACCGGCTCGGTGTCGCCGGTGAATCGTTGAGCCAGCTCGACGGCAACCGCCAGCTGCGCTCCGATCCACTCCCGTTCGCCATCGCTGAGCCCGTCGATCTCGACCTCGGGAGCGCTCGCGCCCCGACCCTTGTGCCGCCACCCCATGCCGGGACGGTACCGCCCCGCGGCGATCAGGAGAGAGCGGGTGACGAGGATCGAACTCGCATTAGCAGCTTGGGAACCCTCGCATCACTCCTGCGCCCAGCGCTCGACCTGCTCCTCGATCCGTTCGTAGGGACCGTCGACGGCCCGCGAGGTGTCTCACCATGTGGCCCGCCCGTGGCCCGCGTCGTGAGGTCACGGCAAGATGGGAACCACACGGGTAGGTAGAGCAGATAGGTGGCCGTTCAGGCAACCTCGTGGACCTCAGTTACGTCCTCATCGCCGACGAAGTCGATGTCGATGATGTGCTCTCGCCGGAATGTGATCGTGTCCCCGTAGTCCAGGCGGGGGAAGCCGATGGGCTGGTTGGCGAGGGTTCCCACCATCTTCTGGCGACCGACCTTCTCTACCTTCACCCACATGCGCTCGCCCCACTCGTCGGGCCAGCCGACGGTGAAGCAGATCTTCACCCAGTCGCCGGCGAGGACGTAGTCCTTCTCCTCCTCGCTGGGAATCGAGAACGAGTCCGGGTAGCGCTGGTTCATCTTCACCCCAGACGTTTTGTGGGTGCGGTAGATCACCCGCCCGGTGAGTGCCCACTCGATGCGCCCTCCAAGGCCTTCGAAGATTGCGGCCTCCAACTGTTGCGCCACCCAGTAGGGGCGCTCCCACCGGGGAACGGCGTAGATCTCCCCGAGCAGCTCCTGTCGCCTGGGGTCCTCTCGGTGGAAGGCGAGGACGATGATCCGGAGTGCCGCTCCGGGGGCGAACCCGAAGACGAGGATCGACAACAGCAGCGTCCTCCAACTCACGACGGCCTCCAGGAGAGCACTCATGCCGGCGCCCCGGGGAGGAACGAAGCGAAGCGGGCGTCGTCACGTAGCTCGACGAGGAGGGCGGAGATGGCGGCGCGCCCATCCGGGGTCAACTCGTAGTAGCGCCGGGCCGGACGTTTGCGGCTTGTCTCGTCGGCCTCCTCCCAGCCGTCGTCCAACCAGCCTTCGTTGAGCATCCGATGGAGGATCGGGTAGAGCACGCCCGAGCGGACGCCGGCTCGCTTGCCGAGCTCGTAGCCCCAGTGACGCCCCATAGGATCGTCCATGAGGGCTTGGAGCACCTGCACGAGGGCGTGGGTCTTTCGCATAGGTCGTATCCTATCTAGGTAGAGAACGACCTACAACCATCGGCACTGGGCGCGCCGTCAGGTCATTCGGGGTATGCCCACGCTTCCCAACGACGCCCACCGTCGTGTCGTTCCCAGTGCACCCGCTCCCCGGGGTCGTGCTGCGGCTCGTTGTGCGCCTCTACCCGCCGGCTCGTCCCCGTCGCCGAGAGCGTCACCGGAGCTTCACGTCCGGAGCGGACGGGAGCTTGGCCAACAGCCGAATCGTCTCGTCATTGTCGAACTCCGCGCCGGGGGTGACGGCACGATCAGCGAGCCATCGCCGGAACTGCTTCGA
>DATHJB010000202.1 GCA_035316325.1 Acidimicrobiales bacterium | reverse complement strand
TGCCTCCGACTGACTGACTGCAGATCGGTCGCAGCCCCAGCCAACCGCTTCGAGGAAGCAGCTCCCACCGAGCATCCAAGATGTCTGTGACCAAACTGTGACCACGTGCTCGCCCCGGGACCCCTGAGCTGGGCTTTCGTGATCAGTCCGGGTGGGGGGGAGGAAATCGACCCCTAATACTCACCGAAGACAAAAACCCAGGTCAGAGACCTGGGATTTCTCCCCGCTGGGGGGAGGACTTTTGAGGACTAAGACGACCAGGTCGGTGACCTGGGGGCATTTGGTTGCTCGGGGGGGAGGACTCGAACCCCCAATGACTGGACCAGAACCAGTTGTGTTGCCGATTACACCACCCCCGAAAGGTGGAAACGACAGACTATCGAGCCGGCGATCACTCCTGCGACACGATACGACGGTCGATCTGGTCGTCGACGTTGACCAGGCGGCGGAAGCCCACGATGCGGCCGATGGCGACGGCGCCGGTCTCCTTGACCAGCTCCTTCATCGACCCGCCGCGGCGGCTGGGCGACACCGAGGAGTCGAGGCCGAGCTCGTCGGCGATGGCGTCGACCCGGAGGGCGTGGTAGCCGTCGGTCACCATCACGGCGTCGGTCAAGCCCCGGGCGCGCAGGATCCGGGCCGCCGCCGCGATCGACTCCCAGCTGTTGTGGCCCTGCACCTCGGTGAGCAGGGCGCTCTCCGGCACGTCATGCTCGCGCAGCCAGGTGTAGCCGGTGAACGCCTCGGTGAACCGGTCGCCCTCCTGCTTGCCGCCGGTCACCACGATCACCTTCACCACGCCGCGCTCGTAGAGGTCGAGCGCGTGCTCGAGCCGGTCCTCGAGCACCGCCGACGGCCGCCCGTCGTACTGGGCGGCCCCCAACACCACCGCGGCGTCGGCCTGGCGCGCGCCGTCCTGCCGGCTCGTCCACCACACCTGCACGAACGTGATGCCCAGGTAGCCGACGAAGAACACCATCGCCAGGCCCGCCAACCGCAGGTAGAGGCGCCGCCTCGTCTTCTTGTCACGGAGCGACCCCACCGACTGGGCGGCGCGGCGCGCCCGTCCCCGCCCCGGCTCCGGCTTCCGAGGTGCCGGCTTGGAGCGGGCCAGGCCGATCACAGGCGTTGACGCGCCTTCTGCAGTCGGTCGAGCGTGCGGTCGCGGCCCAACTCGACCAGCGATTCGTACAACGGCGGGCCGACCGTGCGACCGGTGGTGGCCACCCGCACCGGCGCCTGGGCCTTGGACATCTGGGCCTGGCCCTCGGCGTTGACGAAGCCGGCATCGACCGCGGAGTCGCGCAGGGCGGCCTCGACGGCGTCGCGCTCCCACGGGCACGACGCGAGGCGGGCGAGCGCGGCATCGAGCATCGCTGCGGCCCGGTCGCCCAGCTTGGCCACACCCTTCTGCCACGACTCGGGGTCGATCTCGACGTCGTCGCCCCGGAGGAACTCGATCATCGGCTCGACCTCGGACAGCAGCCGCACCCGGTCGCGCACCAGCTCGGCGATCGGCCGCAGCACGTTCGACGACTCGTCGCCGTGGGTCAGGTACGGCCCAGCCCGCGTCACGAACTCGTCGGCGGGGAGCGCCCGGATGTACTCGGCGTTGAAGTGCTGCAGCTTCTTCACGTCGAAGAAGGCCGGCGACGAGTGCACGTCCTCGAGGCGGAACAGGTCGACGATCTCGCCGAGCGGGCGGATCTCGACGCCGTCCGGCGGTCCCCATCCGAGCAGTGCCAGGTAGTTCACCATCGCCTCGGGGAGATACCCGCCCGCCCGGAAGTCAGCCACCGAGACGGAGTCACGGCGTTTCGAGAGCTTCTTGCGCTGCTCGTTGACCAGCACCGGCAGGTGGGCGAACACCGGCCGGTAGTCCAACCCGAGCGCCTCGGCCAGCAGCAGGTACTTCGGGGTGCCGTTGACGTGCTCCTCGCCCCGCACGACGTGGGTGACGCCCATGTCGGCGTCGTCGACGATGTTGGGCAGCAGGAACGTGGGCATGCCGTTGGACCGCAACAGCACGAAGTCCTCGAGCACGCTGTTGTCGAACTGCACGTGGCCGCGCACCAGGTCGTCGAACGCAGTGGTGCCCTCGTCGGGCGTGTGGAAGCGCAGGGCGACGCCGGGGCCGGGCTCGACACCCCGCTCGCGGCAGAACCCGTCGTAGCCGGGTGGACCGCCCCGCTCCTTGGCCCGGGCCTGCACCTGCTCGGCCGTGCAGTCGCACCAGTAGGCCCGGCCGGACGCCAGCAGCTTCTCGGCCGCCTCGCGATAGAGGTCCAGCCGCCGGCTCTGGTACAAGGGCTCGCCGTCCCACCCGAGGCCCAGCCACTGCATCGTCTCGAGGATGTTGTCGGTCAGCTCCGGCCGGTTCCGCTCGACGTCGGTGTCCTCGATGCGCAGCAGCATCTCGCCGCCCGTCTGGCGCGCCACCAGCCAGTTGAACAGCACCGCTCGGGCCGACCCCACGTGGAGGTAGCCGGTGGGCGACGGTGCGAAGCGCAGACGGGGAGCAACGGGCACGACGCCAGGGTACGCGCAGCCTGTAACAGATAAGGAGCGAGTAGCCCCGGCGATCAGAGATCGAGCAGCGCGCGCCAGTCCTTGAGGTGCGCCTCGGCCACCTGTTGGGGCGACTGGCGCAGCACGTCCTCGGCCACCATGTCGACGATCCGTCGCTGCGCGGCGTAGTGGTACGGGTTGGCCACCTCGGCGAACAGCGGCTTGCGCAGGGCCACCAGGTCTTCGGGTGCCTCCCGCAGGAAGCCCCACACGGTGAACGCCACGGTGAGGTCGTGCAGCACCGGCGCCCGGCCGAACACCGACGCCCGCTTCAGCGCCACCCCGACGCATCCGGCGATCGCGTCGACCTCGTGCTCGCCGTCGGTCAGGTACAGGCGCCCCTCGAACCGGTGGGCCAACACGTAGGCGTAGCCCTGATCGGGCCCGGGCATGCCCAGCCGGGGACCCTGCGGCTGGCGGCCCGGCGCGACCTCGCCGGGACGGTTCCCCATCCACGACCCGGCCCGGCGCGGCGGCGACTCGTAGCTCCGGACACGCTGGACGGCGGGCTGGGGGACGTACTCGGGCGCGGCCACGGCGTGACACTAGAGGTTCAGCGGATATGCGGTCACCATCGGGGGATAGCCCTACCCAGGGATTTCAGGGCCACCGGATGTTCACTGTCACACCCCCTTCGTAGTGTGCTCATCGTGATCCGAGAGCTGCTGCGACCGTGGCGTGAGCGCCAGACCTGGTGGGACCTCGTCCACCTGGTCCTCGACGGGTTCGTGGGCCTGGCCACCTTCCCCGTCGTGCTCAGCGGCCTGGTCGTCAGCGGCGCCTTCCTGCTCATCCCCTTCCTGTGGCCGGCGGCGGCCATCAGCCTGTGGTGCCTGTTCCTCTGCGGACGCATCATCGGGCACGTCGAACGGTCCCGCTTCGCCGCGCTGCTCGGCGTCAACCTGGCCGACCCGGTGCCGCCACTGCCCAGCGCCAACCCATGGCGCCGCTTCGTGGCGCGCTTCAAGGTCGCCGCCCGCTGGCGGGAGCTGGCCTACGGTCTGCTCATCCTCCCGCTCGGCCTGGTCACGATGCTGGTGGCGCTGGCCGTGTGGTGCGTGTCGGCGGCGATGATCCTGCTGCCGCTCTACGTGCGCGGCCTGCCCGGCGACTCCGCCAAGTTCGGCCTGTTCACCGTCGGTTGGGAGCCCCAGCCGGCGCTGTGGTTCGTGACCCTCGTCGGCGTGGCCGCCTTCGTGCTGGTGGCACCGTGGGTCACCATCGGCCTCGCCCGGTTCGACGGCTGGGTCGGCCGGCGGCTGCTGGGCCCGCCGGGGGGCGACGAGATGCGGCAGCGCGTCACCCAGCTGGAGTCCAGCCGCTCGGCGGCGGTCGACAGCGCAGAGGCCGAGCGCCGGCGCATCGAGCGCGACCTCCACGACGGTGCCCAGCAGCGGCTCGTCTCGCTGGCCATGGGGCTCGGCGCCGCCCGGGAGCGGTTGGAGAGCGACCCCGAGCGGGGCCGCGAGCTGGTCGCCGAAGCGCACGAGGAGGCCAAGGCGGCGTTGAAGGACCTGCGCGACCTGGTGCGCGGCATCCACCCGGTGATCCTCGAGGACCGCGGGCTCGACCCGGCGCTGTCCGCCGTCGTCGCCCGCTCCCCCGTCCCCGTGAGCCTGAACGTCGAGATCGAGGAGCGACCACCCGCGGCCGTGGAGAGCACCGCCTACTTCGTGGTGTCGGAGGCGCTCACCAACGTCGCCCGGCACGCCCAGGCCCACGCCGCCCAGGTCAACATCGTCCGGGCCGGCGACCGGCTGGTGATCGAGGTGCGCGACGACGGCCTCGGTGGCGCCGACGCCTCGAACGGCACGGGGCTCACCGGCCTGCGCAACCGGATCGCCGGCCACGGCGGCAGCATGCACGTCGTGAGCCCCCTCGGCGGCCCGACCACACTCCTGGTGGAGATCCCGTGCCGATCGTGACCGGGGGCGGGAGGGTGTCGCCGTGAGGATCGTGATCGCGGAGGACTCGGTGCTGCTGCGGGCCGGGTTGACCGGGTTGCTGGCGGACGCCGACCACGAGGTGGTGTCGACGGT
>DATHJB010000201.1 GCA_035316325.1 Acidimicrobiales bacterium | reverse complement strand
ACCTGGTGGATCGTGAAGCCGAGTCGGCGGTAGAGGTGCACGGCCGGCGTGTTGTTCGACTCGACGTACAGCATCCCGACCCGCAGCCCCCGGTGGGCCAGGTGGGCGAGGCCGGCGAGCACGAGGGCCCGCCCCAGTCCCTGCCCGTGCCAGTCGGGGTCGACACCGATGACGTAGATCTCGCCCATGGCCGGGTCGACGTCGGTGACCGGGTGGACCTTGGTCCAGCAGAAGCCCTGCAGCATCCCGTCGTCGGTCTCGAGGAGCAGGAAGCCCTCGGGGTCGAACCAGTCCTCCGCCTCCTGGGCGGCGATGTCGGCCGGGGTCCAGCTGCTCTGGTCGGGGTGGGAGGCGAAGGCCCGGTTGTTGACCCGCAGCCACGCCGCCTCGTCGCGCCCCACCTCGAACGGCCGGGTGGCGAGCCGCGGTGCGCCGTCGGTCTCGGGCTCGACGGGTAGCGGTCGCCGCATCTGGTACAGCTCGCGCACCATGCGGAGCCCCTGTGCAGCGGCGTCTCGGTCGTCGTCGTCGGTGGCCCCGTAGACCCATCTCGCGGGCATCGCCGGGATCGTACAAACCCGCTGCCCAGGGACCGGTATCGTCGGCCCGATGGCTACTGGTCGCCCGCGCACGCCGGCCGGTCGGGCTCGCGTGGTGTCCGAGCGGCTCGCCGAGGAGTACCCCGGCACCGCCACGGAGCTGTGCGAGCTCGACTACGAGAACCCCTTCCAGCTCCTGACGGCGACCATCCTCTCCGCGCAGACCACCGACGTGAACGTCAACAAGGCGACGCCCGCCCTGTTCGCCCGCTACCCGACCCCCCAGGACCTTGCCGGCGCCAACCCGGCCGAGGTCGAGGTGCTGGTGCAGTCCACCGGCTTCTACCGCAACAAGACGAAGAGCATCATGGGGATGGCCCGGGCGCTGGTCGAGCGGTTCCACTCCGAGGTCCCCACCAAGCTGTCCGACCTCGTGACCCTGCCCGGCGTCGGCCGCAAGACCGGCAACGTGGTGCGGAGCGTGGCGATGGGACTACCCGGGCTGCCGGTCGACACGCACGTGCTGCGGCTGTCACAGCGTCTCGGGCTCACCACCAACACCGATCCGGTGAAGGTCGAGATGGATCTGAACCCGATGGTGAAGGCCAGCGAGCGCGGGGCGTTGAGCTTGCGGATGATCCTGCACGGGCGCCGCGTGTGCAGTGCGCGCCGGCCCCGCTGCGGAGAGTGTCTACTAGCCGATTTCTGCCCTTCCGCAGGCTCTTTTTGAGGTTTCTCTTGCCTCTCGGCAAGAAAAGCAGCCAACCCGCGCGACCTTCCGCCCTCCGGAAGCGATAACTTCATTGACGACCAGGTTCCCGCCACCTGGTTCCTGCGACGCAGAGATCCGCCGCTCTGCGTCGCCTGCGACGGCGCCCCGCGTGGGCGCCGTCGCCGCGTCAAGGGATGAGGTGGGCGGCCTTCGGGTCGCCCACCTCACCCGCGCATCAGCCGCATCGCCTTGGCCACGTTCCGGTTGGCGCTCCGCAGCGAGCGCTCGACGTCGTAGAGGGCCTGCGCCACGTCCTCGCGGGGGCTGTTGGTGTGGCGGCCGGCCATCTCGGTGATCCGGTTCGTCAGCTCGTCGAGGGTGCTGGCCATGGCCGACAGCTGGGCGCGATCGCTCTCCATGCCGTTGGGTCTAACCCATGCCGGACGGCGCCCTGGACACCGGTAGCGTCAGGGGTCGTGCTCAACCGCCTCGACCTGCGGGGCAGCGGCTCCGACGACCTGGTCACCCGCCTGCCCCGCCCCCGAGCCCAGACCGAGCCGCCGGTCGACGAGGTGCGCGCCCTGCTGGCCGAGGTGCGCCGCGACGGCGACGCCGCCCTGCTGCGGCTCACCGAGCGCTACGACGGCGCCACGCTCGACTCGGTGTGGGTGCCCGACGACGACCTGAAGGCGGCGCTGGAGGCCATCCCGGCCGCTCTGCGGGCCGCCCTCGAGGTCGCCCACGACAACATCACCGCCTACCACGAGACCCAGCTCGGCCCCGAGGTGGTCCATCGCCGGGGCGGGATCGAGATCCGGGAGCTCGTGCGGCCGGTCGACCGGGTGGGCTGCTACGTGCCCAGCGCCGAGGCGCCGCTGGTGTCGACCATGCTGATGACCACCATCCCGGCCAAGGTGGCAGGCGTCGGTTCGATCGTGGCGGCCACGTCGCCCCGACCCGACGGCACCGTCGACCCGGGCCTGCTCGCGGCCGCGGCGCTCGTGGGCATCGAGGGCGTGCTGCGGGTGGGCGGGCCGGCCGTGATCGGGGCGCTGGCGTTCGGGACCGAGACGATCCGCCCGGTCGACGTGATCGTCGGCCCTGGCAGCGCCCGGGTGGCCCAGGCCAAGCGTGAAGTCGCCGGTCAGGGCCTGGTGGGGGTGCCGTCGGCGTTCGCCGGTCCCTCCGAGGTGGTGGTGATCGCGGACGCAAGCACTCCTCCTGAGCACGCCGCCATCGACGTGATCCTCCAGGCCGAGCACGGCCCCGACGGGCTGGCGTGGCTGGTGACCTGGGACGAAGCGGTGGCCGACGCCGTTGTGGCCGAGGTCGCCCGCCTCGTTCCCGAGTCGCCCCGCCGCCGCCAGCTGGAGGCGACGCTGGCCGAGGGCGGCTACGCCGTGCTGTGCGACGGTCCCGAGCAGGCACTGGCGGTGTCCAACGCCATCGCCCCGGAGCACCTGGAGCTGCTGGTCGACGACGCCGAGTCGCTGCTGCCGCTGGTCCGCCACGCCGGGGCGGTGTTCTGCGGGCCGCTGGCACCGGCGTCGGTGGGCGACTACATGGCCGGCGCCAACCACGTGCTGCCCACCTTCGGCACCGCCCGGTTCGCCGGTGCGCTGCGGGTGGACGACTTCCGCAAGCACGTGCACGTCGTGTCGCTGGGAGCCGAGGGGCTGGCCGAGGTCGGCCCCCACGTCGTCGCCTTCGCCGACTACGAGGGCCTCCCCGCCCTCGCCGAGTCGATCCGCATACGGGGCGGGGCCGGGTCGTGATCGAACCCCGGGACGACGTCGCCCTCCTGGAGGGCTACCACTCGCCGCAGGTCGACGTCGACGTGCGGCTCAACACCAACGAGGCACCCGGCCCGCCGCCCGAGGCGTTCACCCGGCGCCTGGCCGAGGCGCTGTCCGACGTCCGCTGGCACCGCTACCCCGACCGTGGGTACCGGGTGCTGCGGGAAGCGCTCGCGGCCCTCCACGGCGTCGAGCCCGAGCAGGTGTTCGCCGCCAACGGCTCCAACGAGGTGCTCCAGACCCTGTGCCTCACCTACGGGGGCGCCGGCCGCCGGGCCGCCGTGTTCGAGCCGACCTACGCCCTGCACGGCCACATCGCCCGCCTGGCCGGCACCGAGGTGGTGGTGGGGGAGCGGGCCGAGGAATTCACGCTCGACCTCGACGAGGTCCAGCGGGTCCTCGACGTCGCCCGGCCCGAGATCACGTTCGTCTGCTCGCCCAACAACCCCACCGGCATGGTCGAGACCGAGGACGTGCTGCGGGCGGTCGCCGGCCTGGCGCCGGGGATCGTGGTGGTCGACGAGGCCTACGGGCAGTTCGCCCCCTGGAGCGGCCTGGAGCTGGTGGCCGAGGACCGGCCCCTGGTCGTCACCCGCACCTACTCGAAGACGTGGGCCATGGCCGGCGCCCGGCTGGGCTACCTGGTGGGCCCGAGCCGGCTGGTGGCGGAGCTCGACAAGGTCGTGCTGCCCTACCACCTCGACGTCGTGAAGCAGCTGGCCGGCACCCTGGCGCTCGACTTCCGGCCCGAGATGGAGGCCCGGGTGGCCGGCATCGTCGAGGAGCGGGAGCGGCTGGTGGCGGCCCTGGCCGACCTGCCGGTCACGGTGTGGCCCTCCGGCGCCAACTTCGTCCTGTTCCGCCCGCTGGCCCGTCACGGCGGCGAGGTGTGGAAGGCGCTGGTCGAGCGGTCGGTGCTGGTGCGCAACTGCTCCGCCTGGCCTCGACTGGAGGGGTGCCTGCGCGTCACCATCGGGACCCCGGCCGAGGACGACCGGTTCCTCGAAGCCCTGGAGGAGATCCTGCGATGAGCCCCGCCCGACGAGCCAGCCGGAGCCGGACCACCAAGGAGACGTCGGTCTCGGTCGCGATCGACCTCGACGGCCCCGAGGGCAAGGTCCACGCCGCCACCGGGCTGCCGTTCTTCGACCACATGCTCGACCAGCTCGGGCGCCACGGCGGGTTCGACCTGTCGGTGGAGGCCACCGGCGACCTGCACGTCGACGGCCACCACACCGTCGAGGACGTGGCCATCGTGCTGGGTGAGGCGTTCCGGGAGGCGCTGGGCGACAAGGCCGGCGTGAGGCGCTTCGCCAGCGGGCTCTTCCCGCTCGACGAGGCGCTGGTGGAGGTGGCGCTCGACCTGTCCGGGCGCCCCTTCGTGGTCTACGACGTGCCGTTCGGCGAGTTCGTGCTGCCCCTCGGCAACCCGCCCTTCAACCCGGAGATGGCCGAGCACTTCTGGCAGTCGTTCGCGGTGAACGCCGCCATCACCCTGCACGTCACCCGCCGGGCGGGGCGCAACACCCACCACCTGGTGGAGGCGTCGTTCAAGGGCGTGGCCCGCTGCCTGCGCGACGCCGTGCGCGTCGAGGGCGGGGCGGTCCCGTCGACGAAGGGGACCTTGTAGCGAGCGACAACCCGAAATCTCGACAGAAATGGTGGCTATAGCGCCACCTCTGTCGAAGTTTCGCAGGGTCAGGCCAGGTTGACGGTGCGGACGCCGGGGAGGGCGTCGACCAGGAGCCGCCATGTCTCGCCCGAGTCCTCCGACAGGTGGATCTCGCCGGTGGGCGTGCCCAGGGCGACGCGCGGGCCGTCGGCGGTCAGCTCGAACGTGTCGACGTTGTAGGGGAACGCCTTCGGCAGGCTCCCGTCGACGCCGCAGGGCGTGAAGGGCTGGCCCGAGCCGTCGAGCGGGCGCCGGTAGATGCCCCCGTGGTTGGTGCCCGGGCCGGTGGAGGCGCTCACCAGCAGCCAGCCCTCGGCGATGGTGGCCGCCCGGCAGTAGGCGGCGTGGAGGCCGTCGGTGGACCAGGTCCACGACTTGCCGCCGTCGTGGCTCTGGCCGACACCGCGCGCGGTCGCGGCGGCGATGGTCGTGTCGAGCGCCACCACCTGGTGCACGTCCTGGTCGGCGGCCACGGCCTCGACCCAGCCGGTGCCGTTGGTGCGCCACACGCCGCCCACGTGCACGTTCACCAGCAGGCCGTTGGGGCCCATCGCCAGCGAACGGGTGTCGGGCGGGCCGCCCCACGGCGTGTACCACTCGTGGCGCTCGGGGATGGCGTCGAACGACTCGATCGCCTGCAGGTCGCCGTTGCCGATCTTGAACAGCCGGGCCCCGCTCGTGCCCACCAGGCAGGCCCCCTCGGCGCCCGCCAGCAGGCACTTCGGGACGACCCCGCCGGGCAGGTCGACCTTCTTCTCCGTGTCCAACGACACGACGGTGTCGTCGGCGATGGCCCAGTCCCCGGAGACCGCCAGCACCTCGGTGCCGGCCAGCAAGTGTCTCCCGACAACGCCGTCGAGCCCGATCTCGTAGAGCCCATCGGCGGTTCCCGTGACGATCATGTACCCCATTGTGGTTCCCCGGGGCGTCCACGTGTCGAACCCTCGGTGTTCGCGGGCGGTTAACGGCACCACTCCGTGCACCGGCCGGCCGTAGGATCGAGGCCCGTATGACCCTCATCGCCGTCCTCGACTACGGCATCGGCAACCTGCGTTCGGCGGCCAAGGCGCTCGAACGGGTGGGTGCTGACGCCCATCTGACCGCCGACCACGGGCTCATCCGCGAGGCGGCGGGTGTGGTGCTGCCGGGCGTCGGCAACTTCGGTCGCTGCATGGAGGCGCTGGAGGAGAGCGAGCTCGACGAGGTGGCCCTGGAGGCGGCGTTCTCGGGCCGGCCGTTCCTGGGCATCTGCGTGGGGATGCAGATGCTGTACCACGGCTCGGAGGAGACGCCGAACGTGCCGGGCCTGGGGGTGCTGCCGGGTGTCATGCGCCACCTGCCCGAGGGCGTGAAGCGGCCGCAGATGCAGTGGAACCGCCTCGAGATGCACCACAGCAGCACCCTGCTGGCGGGCCTCCCGCCCGAGGACAGCTGGGTGTACTTCGTGCACAGCTACGCCGTCGAGCCCGACGAGAACACGGTCGCCACCTGCGACTACGGCGGTCCGATGGCGGCGGTGGTCGAGCGGGGGGCGTTGTGCGCCACCCAGTTCCACCCCGAGAAGTCGGGCGCGGTGGGCCTGCGCATCCTGACGAACTTCGTGCGCAACGCCGTGCAGTCGGCCGAAGCCGCGTGATGGAGCTCTATCCGGCGATCGACCTGCTGGGCGGCAAGTGCGTCCAGCTCTACCAGGGCGACTACGGCAGGTCGCGGGTCTACGGCGACGACCCGGTGGCGCAGGCCAAGGCGTTCGCTGCCGAAGGCGCCCCCTGGGTGCACATGGTCGACCTCGACGCCGCTCGCACCGGGAGCCCCCGCAACCGGGACCTGATCGCGGCGGTGGCGGGCGCGGTCGACGTCCCCGTGCAGACCGGCGGTGGGGTACGTGACGATGCCGCTGCCGCTGCCCTCTTCGACGCGGGCGTCCGTCGGGTGGTCGTCGGGACCGCCGCCTTGGAGTCGCCCGACTGGGTCCGCCGGCTGGCCAGGCGGTACCCGGGTGGCGTCGCCGTCGGCCTCGACGCCCGAGGGCGTGACGTGGCCGTCCGCGGCTGGTTGGAGGACTCCGGTCGCGACGTGGTCGACGTGGCCCGGGAGTTCGAGGACGCCGGCGTAGCGGCCCTGGTCGTCACCGAGATCGGCCGCGACGGCACGCTGGAGGGCCCGGCACTCGACCAGCTGGCCGCGGTGCTGGAGGCCACGTCGCTCGACGTCGTGGCGTCCGGCGGCGTCGGGTCGCTCGACGACCTGCGGGCGCTCGCAGCACTCGAGGTGGGCGCACGGCGGTTGGCCGGCGCGATCGTCGGTACCGCCATCTACGAAGGTGCCTTCACGGTCACCGAGGGGGTCGGGGCGAGTGCGTAGCGTCCGGGTGATCCCGTGCCTCGACGTCGACGCCGGTCGGGTGGTGAAGGGCGTCAACTTCGTGGGCCTGCGCGAC
>DATHJB010000200.1 GCA_035316325.1 Acidimicrobiales bacterium | reverse complement strand
CCGGTCCTCTGCTGGGGGCCGTGGAGCGCCTGCGGCGCGCCCACGAGGACGCGGTGGCCGAGGGCGACAAACCGGCGTTAGCTGCGACGACCCTCGCCCCCAACGAGTCCCCCCGCAAGCAAAGGAGCACCCAATGACCATCAACGACCCCGTATGGCGCACATCGAGCGTGTCGGACGGCATGCAGTGTGTGGCCGTCGCCGACCTCGGCGACGACCGCCGAGGCATCCGGCACTCGAAGGACGAACCGGACTTCTCTCGCGAGGAGTTCGCTGCGTTCATCGCTGGCGCGAAGAAGGACGAGTTTGACGACCTCTGCTGAGCGTCATCTCTAGACGTGTCGGCCTTCGCTCAAGGCGGAGACCGATGGATCGAACGGGCCGACAGCACCCGTTTCCCAGTGCATGACTGCCGGCCCGTTCACCCTGTCAGGTCGTCCGGACTGCCCGAGCCACGGTGCATGACTCGTTACACTCGTTACATGTCTGACGATGACCAGCTGCGATGCGCGTGGTGCGACGAGCCGTTCCGGCGCCCGCACGACCGCGGGCCGGTGCCGAAGTACTGCAGCGATGCGCATCGGCAAGCAGCGCATCGGGCGAGGTCCAGGGGGCTCGACACCAGCAGCCTGTTCGCCGGACTCAAGACCACCAACGTCTTGGCCGACCTCGACACCAGCGACCTGTTCGCCGGACTCAAGACCACCAACGTCTTGGCCGACCTCGACACCAGCAGCCTGTTTGCCGGACTCAAGGCCACCAACGTGATGGCCGGGCTCGACACCAGCGACCTGTTCGCCAAGCTCGTCACCAGCGACCTGTTCGCCGGACTCAAGGTCACCAACGTGTTGGCTGGGCTCGACCTTGGCAGCCTGTTCGCCGGACTCGACATAGGCAGCCTGTTCGCCGGACTCGACACCAGCGACCTGTTCGCCGGTCTCAGAGCCCACGGCCTGTTGGCGGACCTCCACGAGTGCGCGACCCGTGAGGCTGAAGCTTCCGCTGTTCCGCACGACGACGCTGCCATTGGCGTCCTCGTGCTGGCGTTGGTCCTTGTCGTCGTAAGGCTTCAGGTTCTCAGCCTCGTCGCAGCAAAGGGGGAGGAGTGCATTCAAGTCCTTTGGCTGCTGTGGACGCTGCACTGGTCAGTTCAGAACTCATCTCCCGCCGGTGGGCTCGCAGTAACAGTCGCCGACGTCGCGCTTCTGCATCTCTGTCGCCGGGGCTACAAGGCGCTGACCGGCGACTCGGACGGGCGGTCGACGCCGTGAGGCATCCGTGAGGCATCCCGCCGAGAGCGGCTGTGATCGGGTGTGACCGGGTGTGACCGGCCAAGTCGTCGGATCCCAGGTCAGCACACAAAGAGAGGGATTCGCCCTGGTAGGCGGCCCCCTCGTCCTTAATTGTCACACCCCCTTCTTAAGGTGTGCGCACAGGGTTCGTGATCCCCCTCCCGGCGTAGATCTGGGCAGCGATCGCCTCTTGGCTATCCGATCGATGCTGCCTCAGGAGGCGCACGCCCATGCCTACGCCCGATGCGACCCGCCGCGGTCGCGCACCCGATCCCCTCCCCCTCCAAGAGCTCGTCGACGCCGCCGACGCCCTCCTCGAACACCAACCCGACGGCGCGATCCTCCGGGTCACGGGCGATCCACCCAAGTTGGAGACCCTGCCCCTGGGCGGCTGCCATCCCCTCGACGTGCTGCTCGGCCTCACCGCCCCCACGAGTTGGAGCGGCATCGGCCTGCACACCCGAGGGCGCGGCTACGACGTCGACGACCCTCGCAACGGCCCGCCGCTCACCCGACGAACCAGCTTCGCCGACGAGGTGCGCGCCGCCGTGCCGGTCTCGGTGACCCTCCTCATCGACCGCACCGGCCGGGGCGACGGTGTCCTGCGCGACGGCAGCACCGTGCGGCGCCTCCCCGGGCTGCCCGAGGGAGCCGTGGGCGACAGCTGCCGTCGGGCCCTGGGCCTCCCCACGGCCGCGCCACCCGACAGCACCGTGCGGTTGTGGCTGCACGTCTGGCTCGACCGGGTGGTCGAGGCCGCCGGGTCCACCAGACGGCGCAGCCGCGTCTCGTGGGACACAGTGGCCCGCCTGCATCCGACGGGCAAGGGCCTCCCGGCGGCACCGACCGCGCCGGAGGTGCAGGAGGCCACCCGCGAGTGGGCCGACGCCTGGCCCTGGAGTCGCCTGCGACTCGACCCCGAGTGCGTCGACCACGGCCGGCCGCCGCTCGAGCGCGCGGTCACCCACTGGATGGACGACGGCATGTTCGCCCGGTGGGTGCTCGGCGAGATGATCGACGTGCGCCTGCTGGCCCAGTCCGCCGCCCGCCTCCTCGACGACCACGTCCTCGCCCAGCTGGCCACCTCGTTCGCCCTGTGCGGCTTCCCGCTGCCCACCGAGGAGGTCCGGCCGTGAACGACCTGCTGCTGATCGGCCTGCTCCTACTGGGCCAGGCGGGCCAGGTGGTCGCGCATCTGCGTCGACAGCGTGGCCCAGTCGTAGATCGACCCGCCGATGGCGTCGGTCGCCTCCAGTGCCTGGATGAACCCCGTCACCTGCTCCGGGGTCAGATCGTCGCCGATGCCACCGATGGCGTGGACGGGAGCGTCCGGGTCGTCGAGGTTCTTGCGGATCCGTCGCACGTTCTCGTCGGTGTAGGTCTCGCCGTTCTTGAACCCCGACGCCTCGGTGCGCTCGGTCCAGTAGCCCATCGGCAGCCACACGTCGTACGACGAGGCGAGCTCCCGCCACGGGAAGCCGGGCCACTTGGCGGGGTTGACCACCTCGATCTGCACCGGCGGCAGCACGATCGCCCCGAGGGCGTCGTCGCCGTTCGCCTCCCGCAGGCGGCGCGACAGGTCCACGAGCTCGGCGCTGCGGGCCGCGTGGTCCACCACGCCGTCGGTCCACTCGATGTCCACGGCCACCCCGTCGAAGCGATGGCCCAGCACCTCGAAGTCCGAGATGCCCGCGAGGTGGTGCAGGTCCTGGTCGAGGTCGGTGAACCGAGGCAGGTACCAGCCGACGACGCGGAGTCCGGCCCGGTGGGCCCGCACCAGGAACTGGCCCACCGCGGTGGGGTCCACCACCGGCCCCGGCGAGCGGGAGTCGAGCTGGGCCGCCTGGAGGTACACGGTGCGCACACCTCGCCGCAGCATCTCGTCCACGCTGTCGGCGGTCACGGTGGGGGTGCCGCCGCCCTGGTACGAGGGAGCGAAGTCGTAGACGTCCACCCAGGTGCCGTAGCCCTCGTAGGGGTCGAGGTTCCGCTCGTGGCGCGGCGCCTGCTCCCGCAGCAGCCGGGGGATCGACGCCATGCTCCGGTCCACGTACGGCTCGCTGTCGTAGGTCACCAGGGCGTGCAGCTGCGCCAGGGCCAACAGCAGCACCACGACGATCGCGGCGCCTGCTACCAGTCGTCGTCGCACCACACCGAGAGTAGCGAGCAGACCTCAGCCCAACGCACCACCGTCCCGCAGCGCCGCGATCGTCTCGTCGTCGTAGCCGAGCGCGTCGCGCAGCACCGCGTCGGTGTGCTCGCCGACGGTGGGAGCGTGGGTGGGCTCGGGCAGGTCGTCGCCCACCACCTTCAGCGGCGACGGGAGCTGCTCCGCGCCGAGACGGTCACGGCCGATCCAGCCCATCCGGTCCTGGAACTGGGGATCGTCGGCCAGCGTCTGCGGGGTGTTCACCGGAGCGATCGGAGTGTTGTGCGCCTCGCCGAAGGCGATCCAGTCGGCGCTCGTGCGGGTCGAGAAGATGTCGCGCAGCTCCGCCTGCAGCACCCGGTTGCCGGGGGCGTGGTCGGCGATGCGGGCGCCGGGGAAGCGCTCGAAGAGGTCCTCGCGGCCCACGCCGGCGCAGAAGTTCTTCCAGAACTCCCGCTCCGACGCCTGGAACAGCACGTAGCCGTCCTTCGACTCGTAGATCTGGTAGCGCACGCCGTGGCGCATGCCCGCCGTGCCGGGCGCGCGGCGCGCGTAGTCGTCCGAGCGGTTGCCCGTCACCTCGTCGTCGGGGCGCTCGTAGGCCTTCCACGTCTCGCTGCGCAGCCAGTCCATGGCGGCGGCCGCGTCCGACTGGGCGATCTCCAGGCGGCAGCCCTCGCCGGTCTCCCGGGCCTGCACCACGCCGGCGAGCAGCCCCAGCGCCCCGAACAGCGGTCCGGCGTGGATGCCGATGGAGGCGTGCTCGGGGATGGCGACGAAGCCGTCGTCGTCGGTCTCCGGGTTGAAGATGCCGGCCCAGGCGTCGTAGGCCAGGCCGTGGCTGGGCATGTCGCGGTAGGGGCCGGTGAGGCCGAACCCCGAGATCGTCACGAACACGATGCGGGGGTTGACCTCCCGCAACGCCTCGTAGCCCAGGCCGCGGCGCTCCAGGCCGCCGGGCCGCATCGCCTCCACCACGGCGTCGGCGTCGCGCACCAGGTCGCGGAACACCGCCTGGCCGCCCTCGGTGCGGAGGTCGAGCACCACCGACTTCTTGCCCCGGTTCACGTGGAGGTGCATCAGCGACACGCCCTCGACGATCGGCCACGTCATGTCGCGGACGTAGTCCCCCGACGGCGGCTCCACCTTGATCACGTCCGCGCCCATGTCGGCCAGGTGGGTGGTGATCGCCGCCGGCCCCAACAACGAGCACTCGACGATGCGGACCCCCGACAAGAGAGAACGGGTCACTGGTCAGCTCCTGGTGCCTTGCTCCGCATGGGTGACACAATATCTGACACACCGTCAGATTCTAAGAACACGGACACCTGGGACAGGCATGGACCTTTCGCTCTCCGCAGACCAGCTCGCGCTTCAGGAGGCCGTGGGGCGTCTGTACGCCAAGGAGTCGCATCCCGAGCGGGTGCGCGCCGCCGAGGCGACCGACGGCTTCGACCCGTCGCTGTGGGACGCCCTCGGCCGGATGGGCATCCCGACGATGGGCGTGCCCGAGGCGCACGGCGGCGGCGGGGCGACTCTGACCGACCTGGCGGTGGTGGCCGAGCAGCACGGCCATCACCTGGGCAGCGCCCCGTTGGTCGAGACCATGGTGGTCGCCCGGCTGCTGGCTCGCTGCGAGGGAACGGCTGCGGCGGATGCCCTGGGCCGCCAGGTCGCGGGAGCTCCGGCCGGCTTCGCGCTCCACTCCCACGGCCGGCTGGTGCCGGGTGGTGCAGTCGCCCAGGTGGTGGTGGCGCTCGACGGCGACGAGCTGGTGGCCGCGATCGACCCACCCCGGCAGGCACGGAAGACTCTGCACGACGGGCCGGTGGGCGATGTCGACCTGGGCAACCGAACGGTGTTGGCCGCGGGAACGACAGCCACGGAGCTGTTCGACCGTGCGCTCGACGAGTGGCGGATCCTCACGGCCACGGCCCTGGCGGGCCTGGCGCGGGCGGCGCTCGACATCGGCGTGCAGTACGTGAAGGACCGCCACCAGTTCGGCGTGCCGATCGGCTCGTTCCAGAGCGTCCAGCACACGCTGGCCGACGTGCACACGGCCACGGACGGGGCCCGGCTGCTGGCCTACGAGTCGGCGTGGGCGGCGCAGCACGGCGAGCCGCACGCCGCAGCGCTGGCGGCCCAGGCGTTCTGGTTCTGCGGCGAGACGGCCGAGCGGGCCGCCGGCGCCGGCCTGCACTACCACGGCGGCTACGGCTTCATGCTGGAGTACGACATCCAGCTCCACGCCCGCCGGGCGAAGGGGTGGCGACTGCTCCTGGGCGACCCGCGGGCGGGCCTGCGCACGATCGCCCGCCGCCGCTGGCTGACGCCCGGCACCACGACACCCGCCGAGTCGCCGCCCGCCGAGGAGTCGGGCGAGGCCACCGGCATGGACTTCGGGCTCGACCCGGCCTCGCTGGCCCTGCAGCAGGAGGTGCGGGCGTTCCTGGCCGAGCACCTGACGCCCGACATCGTCGAGCGGTCGCTCGACACCGGCACGATGCACGACTGGGGGCTCCACCGGAAGCTCTGCGAGCGGGGCTACCTCGCGGCCGGCTGGCCCACCGACGTGGGTGGCCTGGGCCACAGCGTGATCGCCACCACCACCCTGATGCAGGAGCTGTACCGGGCAGGAGCCCCGATCGACGCGATGAACATGGCGGCGATGGTGGGCGCCACGCTGCTGCTGCGGGGCACCGACGAGCACCGCCACGAGGTGCTGCCGAGGATCCTGGCCGGCGAGGTGCTCTGCGCCCTGGGCTACAGCGAGCCCGACGCCGGCAGCGACGTGGCGGCGACGCAGACCCGGGCCGTACGCGACGGCGACCAGTGGATCGTCAACGGGCAGAAGATGTTCACGACGATGGCCCACGAGGCCGAGTACGTCTTCCTGCTGACCCGCACCAACCCCGACGCCCCGAAGCACAAGGGGCTGACGATGTTCCTGGTGCCGATGTCGTCACCGGGCATCGAGGTGACGCCGGTGGAGACGCTGGGCGGCGAGCGCACCAACATCACCTTCTACACCGACGTCGAGGTGCCCGACTCGTGCCGGGTGGGCGACGTCGACGACGGCTGGTCGGTGATGCACGCGGCGCTGGTCTACGAGCGGGCCAGCGCCAACTGGGGCGAGCCGGCCCAGCTGCTCGAGCGGGCGGCGAGCTGGGCTGCCGAGCCGGCGGGCGACACCGGCCGGCCCCGCCCCATCGACGATCCGATCAACCAGGAGCGCCTGGCGCGCTGGGACACCGAGCTCGAGGTCGGTCGGTTGCTGCTGTACCGCTCGGCCTGGATGGCGGCCACGGGCGCGCTCCCGTTGGTCGAGGGATCGATGGCCAAGCTGGCCCTGACCGAGGCCTTCGCGACGGCGTCGAGCGACCTGCTCGACATGATCGGGACGAATGCCCTCATCCCGCGCGGCGAGCGGGCTACGGTTTCCGAGGGCCATTTCGAACATGCATTCCGACACGCGATGGTCACGACGATCTACGGTGGTTCGAGCGAGGTGCAGAGGGAGATCATCGCCCAGCGTGGCCTGGGGCTTCCCAGGTCCCGTTAGCGCTTCGCAGCTGGGTTTTCGGAGCGGGCAGGGTTCATCCAGGCGGCGCGGTTTGAGGCGCCCCATTGTTGCGAAATTATTGCGATCGTGTCAGACTCATTTCACCAAGGAACAGGACGGCGCGTGCTGGGGCGTCCGCGGGCACTTCGGAAATCCCCTTCCCTCCCCGAGTTTTGTGTGGGAATGACGCGCGCTCCCGACCAAGGAGAACTGCGCACGATGTCTGACTGGAACGGCGAACAGGGCACCCATGACGACCACGGTCGTCATAAACGGAATGACGTACGGCGGGCCATCCTGGGTGGCGTTGCCGGCGTCGCACTGTTGGTCGGGCCCATCGCCCTGGCCAACTCGATCATCCCCGACGGCGACGACGACCGTGTCGCCACCGAGGACACGCCCTCACCCTCGCTGATCGCTCTGCGAGCGGCGCGGGGCAACTCCCAGCACGACGCGGCCCAGATGAAGAGCCTGCTGGCGCGCCAGACCACCACCACGGCGCCGCCACCGACCACCACGGCTCCGCCCACCACCACGACCACGGCGCCGCCCACCACGACCACCACGGAACCACCGCCGCCACCGTCCACGGAGCCGCCGATGACGGTTCCCGACACGGTGCCGCCGCCGTCGAGCGGGCAGCTCGGCGACCCCTACTACGACGGCTCCTGGGACGCTCTCGCCGAGTGCGAGTCCGGCGGCAACTGGTCGATCAACACCGGCAACGGCTACTACGGCGGGATCCAGTTCTCGCTGTCCACGTGGCAGGGCCTCGGCGGTACCGGTTACCCGCACGAGCACTCCCGTGAGGTCCAGATCGCCATGGGCAAGCAGCTCTGGGAGAGCTCGGGCTGGGGCGCCTGGCCGGCCTGCACCAGCAACCTCGGCTGGCGCTAGCACCCACATCCGACAAGATCGCAAGGGCGGCGCATCCCCACCCCCCAGGGCGCCGCCCTTGCCGCGTCCAGACGACGTTGCGGCGACCCTCCGAGGAGGGTCAGGGCTTGGGCTGGGGGGAGCGGCAGGTGAACACGCCGGTCTCCTTCTCGACCTCGAGGACCCCGGCACCGGCGGCGAAGCGGGCCTCGACCACCTGGGACATGTGGTGGAGCTGGGCGGGGGTGGCGCTCTCGGCCGGAGGGCAGGAGCACATGAAGGTGAGGACGTCGTCGGGGTCGAGGCAGATCAGGCGGTCGTCGTAGGGGTGCCACGTCACGTCGGCGAACTGCTCCCGCAGCATCGCGCCGCCGTTGTCGATGCCGAACACGTCGCTGAACCAGCGCCCCGATTCGCCGCCGAACACCTCCTCACGGATCTCCCACAGCTCCCGTAGGTGGGCCGGCCCGTTGGTGGCGATCAGCACCACGCCGTCCGGACGCAGCGCCCGGGCCATCTCGCGCACCGCCAGCCGCGGGTCGGGCACGTGGTAGAGCATGTGGTTGGCGACCACCACGTCGAACTGCTCAGCCGTGTACGGCAGCTGCTGCACGTCGGCGACGTGGCCGGTCACCCGCCGGTGCCGCCCCCGGCCGCTCACCCGCCCGAGGGCGTCGCGCACCATGCCGATGGACAGGTCGGTCAGCGTGAGGTCGAGGTCGTCGGGCAGCGAGGGCGCCGCCTCCGCCCACAGCCAGCCGGTACCGCAACCCACGTCGAGCACCCGTGCCGAGGTCGGCCACCCGATCTGCCGACTCAGCCACGGGAACCAGGCGACGCTCGCGGTGCTGTACTTCACGTGCAGCTGGGCACGATCCGAGAGCTTCGATCCGTCTCGATACTGGACTTGCCGAAGGTATGCCTGGTCGCCGCCGGAGATCGCGGCCCGCCGCGCCATCGGGAAAAGTTAGACCATCACGCCATCGGTGAGCGCTGCGAAGCGCCTTGCCGCCTTCACCGCCTGGGGTGGCGGTGGGGTGGCCGGTGGGGCGTCGGTAACGCAGGCCGGCGTCAGTAACGCAAGCCCGGGGCGCGGGTGTTGAAGACGTCGGTGGCGAGCACCGTGCCGAGGGTGGTGGCGTCCCAGCGCTTGCCGCCGTTGTTCACCTTGGGGCCGTCGCTCCAGCCCTTCATCCAGATGATGTCCTCGGCGACCGCCCGGATGACCTGGCCGGTCACGAGCTGCGACTCGTCGGAGGCCAGCCAGGCGACGAGCGGCGACGAGACGGCCGGGTCCATCCGGTTCCACTCGTCGTCGGGCACGTCGTCGGGCTCGATGACCGCGGGCGCGCCCGGCATGGTGGCGGTGATCCGGGTCGCGGCCGCGGGGCCCACGGCGTTGACGGTCACCCCCAGCTTGTAGAGCTCCAGGCTGAGCGTCTGGGTGAGCCCGGCGATGCCGGCCTTGGCGGTGGCGTAGTTGGTCTGGCCGAAGTTGCCGACCAGCCCGGCGCCCGAGATCGTGTTGATCACCCGACCGGTGAAGGCCTCCCCCGCCTTGCCCCGCTCCCGCCAGTGCCGGGCCGCCCAGTGGCACGGCGCCCAGGTGCCCTTCACGTGGACCCGCAGCACGGCGTCGAAGTCGGTCTCGGACATGTTCCAGATGGCCTGGTCGCGCACGATGCCGGCGTTGTTGACCAGGACGTCGAGGTGGCCCCATGTGTCGACGGCCTGGGCGATCAGGCGTCCGGCGCCCTCGTGGTCGGCCACGTCCTCGTAGTTGGCGACGGCCTCGCCGCCCCGCGACTCGACGAGCTTCACGGTCACGTCGGCGTCGCGCGAGGCGCCCTCCCCGGTGACCGTGGAGCCGAGGTCGTTGACCACGACCTTGGCTCCCTGCCTGGCCAGTTCCAGTGCGTGGCCACGGCCGATGCCGTGTCCTGCGCCGGTGACGATGGCGATCTTGCCGTCGAGCAGCCCCATGGGTCTCCGCGTCCTCCCAAATCTGACGTACCGTCAGATTAGGGGACGGGGGCGGGCACCGTCGCATCCTCGTGCGAGCCCGAGCCGTTGCCGTCGGCACCCGCCAGGGGCGGAGCCGCCTCGGATTCCGGCGCCCGGGCGGGCAGCCACCGGAACACGCCGAGCGCCGCCATCAGCGTGATGCCGGCCGCGACCAGCGCGGAGAGGTGCATGCCCGACATGAACGAGTGCTGGGCGACGTCGACGATGCGCCCGCCCAGCTCGCCACCGGTGTCGCGGCCGATGCTGATGCCGGCCTGCACGCTGCCGCCGATGCGGTCGAGCACGCTCGGCGACACGCCGCTGTCGGCCAGCCCCGCGTCGACGTGGCCGCCGTAGCGGGAGGCGAGGAGGCTACCGACCAGCGCCACGCCGATCGCCCCGCCCACCTGGCGGGTGGTGTCGTTGACGGCCGAGCCGACCCCGGCCTTCTCCCGGGGCAGCGAGCCCATGATCGACTCCGTGGCCGGCGCCATGACGTTGGCCATCCCGGATGCCATGAGCATGGTCGACAGGATGATGAGCCACGTGGGGGTGCCCACGGTGAACAGCGACATCGACGCCAGGCCGGCGGACACGATCACCAGGCCGGAGCCGAGCACCAGCTTGCTGCCGATGCGCTCGACGATCCGGGCCGACAGGGGCGCCAGCACCACCATCACCAGCGACATCGGGATCAGCACCGCGCCCGCCTTGACCGGGCTGAAGCCGTGCACCGACTGCAGGTACTGGGTGAGCACGAAGATCGTGCCCATCAGGGCCATGAAGGTGAACGTGATGGCCCCGCTGGCGGCGCTGAAGCGGGGGCGCTTGAAGAAGCTGACGTCGAGCATCGGCGCGTCCGTGTGGCGCTCCCAGGCGAGGAACGCCCCGAGCAGCACGAGCCCGCCGGCGAACGCGCCGAGCACCTCACCCGACAGCCAGCCCTTGGTCGGGCCCTCGATCAGGCCCCACAGCAGGACGGCGAGGCCGGCCATCGACAGGAGGGCGCCGGGCACGTCGACCCGGGGCGCAGAGGGGTCGCGCGAGTCGGGGATCAGCAGGAACCCGCCGACGAGGGCGACGATCACCACCGGCACGTTGACGAGCAGCACCGAGCCCCACCAGAAGTGCTCGAGCAGGAAGCCGCCGGTGACAGGCCCGAGCGCCAGCCCGAGCGCGGACACGCCGGCCCACACGCCGATGGCCCGGCCGCGCTCCTTCGGGTCGTGGAAGACGTTCGTGACGACCGACAGGGTGGCCGGCATGATGAACGCCCCTCCCACGCCCATCAGGGCGCGGAAGCCGATGAGGGAGTTC
>DATHJB010000199.1 GCA_035316325.1 Acidimicrobiales bacterium | reverse complement strand
CAAGTCGTAGGTCGGTCGAGCCGACAGGGAGCCGGCGGGTTTCGGGTTAGCGCGGGCCCTGGGCGTAGGCCATGGATTGGGCCTGGTGGACGAGGCGGCGGGCGTACTCGACGTCGATCGGGTTGCGGACCGGGAGCTGGGTGAGGTGGTACACGTTGCCGCTGCGGACGGTCACCTCGGCGTAACCGGTCACTCGCCGTTCCTTCATCAGCAGGAACAGCAGTCCGAGCAGGCAGAAGATGAAGAAGACGATCGCCAGGACGATCGCGACCCCTGGGATCCGCTCCTCGGTGTGGGTGCGGTCGGTGACGATCCATTGCGAACCCGCCAGCGGGGCCGAGCCGTTGGGCGTGACCACCCAGTGCTGGGACACGCCGATGTCGCCGATCCACAGCAGGATCGGGTCCTGCTGCGCGGCGCCGGGCGCGGGCCCGGGCGCCGGTGCGGGCATGCCGTAGGGCGCCTGGTTGGTGGTCGGCGCCAACTCGTGACCCGGGCCCGGCCCCGGCGGGGGCGATCCTTCCGGGGGTCCGCCCATCGGGCCGAACGGCCTTGTCGGTTCCGTGTGGTCGTCCGGTCCACCAGTGCTCTGGTCCATGTCGCCTCTCCGCCTCCGTGTCGCAACTCTCCCAACGAGGGTAGGCGAGGGGGACGGGCACGTTGAGCGGTGTGGTAAGCCCGCTCCGTCGGCCGAGGTTGAGGAGGGCTCCGATGGCGCAGCTCGCTGGTCACCCCTACATCCCGCGGGCGCAGTGGGGCGCGCGGCCGCCCACGTCGGCCTTCGTGCGCATGGCGGTGCCGTCGCCCCGCCTCTGGATCCACCACGCCGGGACCGAGCAGCACGGGGCGGTGGCCCTGCGGGACATCCAGCGCTACCACCAGGTGACCAGGGGCTGGAAGGACATCGCCTACAACTTCGTGGTCGACGACGACGGCACCATCTACGAGGGCCGGGGCGCCGGCATCGCGGGTGGGGCGACCGCGGGCGACAACTCCCGCTCGCACGCCGTCTGCCTGCTCGGCAACTTCGAGAACCGGCAGCCGACCCCGGCGTCGTTCCGGACGCTGGTCGACCTGTGCCGCCACGGCCAGCGGGTGGGCTGGTGGGTGCCGACCTGCGGCGGCCACCGTGACGCGCCCGGCGCCCAGACCGCCTGCCCCGGCCGGCACCTCTACGCCCGGCTGCCCGAGGTGCGGAGGCAGATCGCCGCCCCCACGCCGGGCGAGCTGCGGGAGGAGATCATTTTCCAGTCGACCCGCAACGGCGCCGCGCTCCTGCTCTCCGGCGGCACCACCTTCCTCATCGAGTCGAGCGCGGCCCTCATGGCCCACACCCGCGCCGGCATCCCCGTCGTCCGGGTGAGCCAGACCCAGTTCAACCGCTACGTCAAGGCCCGCGCCGCGTAACTGCCCCCTCCTCAGGTGATCGACGACGCCGCCGGACGGCTGGCCCACCGCCCGGCGGCGCGATCGTGATCGCCTACCCGGTGAAGGGCGGCTCCCGCACCACCGGGACCGCCGGCGGCGGCGCGGTGGGTGGGGTGGGCGGCGTCGGCGGCGTCGGCGGCGCCGCCCCGCACTCGGGGTTGGCGTGGCCCTCGGCCTCGGCGCCCGAGTCGTCGAGCAGGTGGTGGTAGCTGTTGAACTGGATGCTCACCCGGTCGTCGGTCGACGCGTAGTTGGGCACGCAGACGCCCTCGTCCGTGTCGCCGAGACGGGGTGACGCCACCACGGCGACGGCGCCGTCGGGCGGATCGGCGGCCGGGATGAACAGGTCGACGCCGGTGAGGAACGGGATGCCGGTCGGGGTGGCGGGTACGTCCAGGTTGGTGGTGCGGTCGAGCCCGGCGTCGTGCACGAAGATGGCGATGGTGCGGTTGCTGCGGGGGCTGTTGGCGGCGTTGAGGATCGACGTGCCGTTGACCGACAGACCGTCGCTGCCGGCGCCCTGATCGCCCCACCACTCCTGGTTGCGGAGGATGGCCATGTTCTCGTGGGCGTCGCTGAACTCCCAGAACGAGTCGGCCAGCCCGCCCGGCTCGGACGTGAGCAGGCGCACCCAGCGGCTGCTGCGCACGAAGCGCTGCATGTAGATGTGGTGGGTCTGCCCCTCACGCTGCAGGGCGAACTCGTAGTAGGCGTCGCCGTCGGCGGCGAACGGGCCCCAGTCACCGTTGGCGGTGGGCTCGAAGGTGGCCTCGGGCTCGTCGTCGAGGCGCAGGCCGGTGGTGCCGTCGACCTCGTAGACGTCGAGGGTGCCGTTGGTGGCGCCGGTGTTCTGGGGGAAGAAGATGGCGCGGCCCGACACCTCGATCTCGTCGGCCGGTTCCCGCACGACGTCGCCGAACTCGGGCTCCTGGCCGGTGAGGAACTCGTAGATGGCGGCGAAGGTCTCGGGCGAGTTGACGACCTCGGTGTGCGCCTGGTCGGCGAACTGGACGTTGGTCGCCCCGACCACCTGGCGCGCCGGGTCGCCTTCGCCCCACACCGCCAGGGTCTCGATGCCGCCGGGCAGGGCTGCGGCGGGGCCGCCGTCGAGGTTGACGTACTTGGCCACGTTGGCGGCCCGGGCCGGGTCGCTGTTGAGGTAGCCCTGCACGAGCCCGGTGCCCTGGGAGTGGCCGAGGAGGAACACCTGGTCGGTGCCGTGCTCGGCCTTCAGGTCGGCGATGACGGTGTCGAGCCGGGCCCACACGTCGGCCTGCGAGGCGGGGTACGACAGCGAGTCGTGCTCGAACATCTCGATGAGCTCGTCGGGATAGCCGTTGCTGGCGAACCGCAGGGCCTGGGCCTCGAACTGCTGGCCGGAGCCGAGGAAGCCGTGGACGAAGACCATCGGCAGCGGCTCGTCGCCACTGGACTGGGCGCCGGCCGGCCCACCGACCCCACCCACGATGACCGACGACCCGATCACCAGGAGGGCGGCGGCCGCGAACGAGCGGAGCCGCGTGCGAGTTGTGGACATGATCCCCCGATTCCGATTGATCCCCTGCTTGATCCCCGCCAGCCCTAAGACGAGCGCTTTACGACCCTAGCGAGTCGCTTTAGTGGTGGCAATGCTGCGGCGCCGGCGGGCCCGGGGCCGCGCGGGCGACGACGGCGCGCCGGGCACGGCCAGCGCCGTGAAGGCCTGGGCGGCGGGGGAGAGAGGACCGGGGCGGCGGATCAGGCCGACGCGTCGCGTGATGGTCGGAGAGATCGGCCGGACCACGGCGCCGGCGGCCCGGCTGGCGGTCGCAACGGGCTCGGGCAGGATGGCGACACCAGCGCCCGCCAGCACCATGGCGACGATCGCCTCGCGATGGTCGGTCTCCACGGCGACGGTCGGGGTGAGGCCCGCCGCCGTGAAGGCCTCGTCGATCTGGCGCCGGGTCGACGTGCCGACCGGCGTCGTCACCAGCGGCATGTCCGCCAGCTCGGCGATGGTCAGCCTCGCCTCCACTCCACCCGTGTACGACCGGGGGAGGACGGCGACGAACTCGTGGGCGGCCAGCTCGATGGCCTCGAGGTCGGGGACGCGCAGGGGCAGCTCGGCGAACCCGAGCTCGCTGGCGCCGGTGCGGACCAGGGCGGCGACGGCGTCGGCGTCCTCGGGCTCCTCGATCTGCACCCGGACGCCCGGATGCTGCGCCCGGAACCGGCCGACCAGATCAGCCACCGGGTCGACCGCCAGCGTCGGGAGGCACACCAGGTCGAGCCGGCCCGACGACAGCCCCACGACCGCCGCCACCGCCGCCCGGGCGACCTCGGCGTCGCGCAGCGCCTGGCGGGCCGGCCCCAGCAGCGCCTCGCCGGCCGACGTCAGCGTGACCGACCGCCCCAGCCGGTGGAACAGCTGCGTGCCCAGCTCGTTCTCGAGCGCCTTCACGGCGTGCGACAACGACGGCTGGGTCACCCCGAGCGTGGCCGCGGCCCGGCCGAACCCGCCCTCGTCGACGATCGCCACCACGTAGCCCAGGCTCCGCAGATCCATAGAGGGAAGCTATCGAGACGATTGACATCATGGTGTTGGTCGATGGCTCTACACCGGGCCTACTGAGGACGTGACCACGTGGATCCCTCTCGCCGGTGCCGTCGTCGGCCTGCTGTACGGCCTCTTCGGCGTGGGCGCGGCGTTCGCGACCCCCGCCCTGTCGCTGCTCGGGATCCCGCCACTGGCCGCCGTCGTCGCCCCGCTGCCGGCCTTCGTGCCCAGCTCCGTGGCCGGCGCCTGGTCGTACGCCCGGCGCGGCAAGGTCGACTGGCGCCTCGCCGGCCGGGTGATGGCCGGGGCGGTGCCGGCCGCCGTCGCCGGGGCGATGACCAGCCGTCGGGTCGGCGGCGACGGCCTCCTCGTGCTGCAGGCGGCGACGTTGCTGGTGGTCGGCGGCCGCATGCTGCTGCCGGGTCGGACGATGGCCGCCGCCGACTCCCTGCGTCGGCGCTCCAGCGGTTACGTGGTGGTCGCGGCGGTGGGCGTCGGCTTCGTGTCGGGGCTGCTCGCCAACGGCGGCGGCTTCCTGCTGGTGCCGCTGTTCCTGGTGGTGCTGGGCCTCGACATGCACCAGGCGACGGGCACGAGCCTGATCGTCGCCGCCACCCTCACCGTCCCGACCCTCGTCACCCACGCTCTGCTGGGCAGCATCGACTGGTACATCGCCGCTCCGTTCGCCCTCGGTGTGGTGCCCGGCGCGGCGGTCGGGGCGTGGCTGGCGCAGCGCCTGCCGACCGGCCGCCTCCGGGTCGCCTTCGGGGTCGTCCTCGTCGGCTTCGCGCTCCAATACCTGGTCCTGCGGGTCACAGGTTGAGGGTGCCGCAGAGCGGGGCGACGGCCCTAGGCTCCGCGGCATGTCCGACTGGAACGCATCGATCATCGAGGAATTCCGTGCGAACGAAGGCAAGGTCGGCGGGCCGTTCGAGGGTGCCACCCTGCTGCTCCTCCACACGACGGGTGCGAAGACCGGCGAGGACCGGATCCACCCGCTCGTCTACCAGGCTCGGGAAGACGACGTGGTGGTGTTCGCCTCCTACGGCGGCGCCCCGCTCAACCCCGCCTGGTTCCACAACGCGGTCGCCAACCCCGAGGTGACGGTGGAGATCGGCACCGAGACCGTGACCAAGCGGGCCCGGGTCGCCGAGGGTCAGGAGCGCGACGACCTGTGGGAGCGCCAGAAGCAGCAGATGCCCGGCTTCGCCGACTACGAGAAGAAGACCACCCGCCAGATCCCGGTCGTCGTCCTCGAGGGCGCCTGAACGCCGAGGTGCCCTGACCGCCACTCCACGGCCAGGGCAACCTCGGGGCACCGCGCGGCGGGCGACCGGGCGGGTCAGTCGGCCGTGCGGGTGCGGAAGCGGCGCAGGGCGAGCGGCACGCTGATCGCCAGACATGCCAGGCAGTAGAGCCACGCCGCGGCGACCGGGTGCTGCATCGGCCACACGTCCTTGACGATCGGCGACGACGGGTTGCCGAACAGCTCGCGCACCGCCGCCACCACAGCGCTCACCGGGTTCCACGACGCCACCCACTGCAGGACGTTCGGCATCGAGTCGATCGGCACGAAGGCGCTGCTGATGAACGTCAGCGGGAACACGGCCACGAAGGCGATGCCCATCACCGCGTCGGGCGACCGCACGAGCATGCCGATCCACGTGCCGAACCAGATCATGGCCGAGGCGAACAGCAGCAGGAGCGCCAGCGCCGTGACCACGTCGAGGAACGGGGCGTGGGTGCGCCACCCGACCAGCAGCCCGGTGCCCAGCAGCACGACCGCCGCCAGCATCATGCCGGCCAGCTCGGCCACGAAGTGGCCCAGCAGGTAGGCCTGCCGTCGGGCGGGCAGCGTGCGGAAGCGGTCGATCACGCCCTCGGTGAGGTCGGTGGCGATCGACGTGCCCGGCCCCATCATCCCGAAGGCGATCGTCTGCACGAGGATGCCGCCGATGATGTACTCGCGGTACGACCCGCCGACGTCGACGGCGCCGCCGAACACGTAGGCGAACAGCAGCACGAACATGAGCGGCTGGAGGGTGACGTCGAGCAGCTTCTCGGGGATCTGGCGGATGTGCTCGACGTTGCGCCGGGCGAACACGAGTGTGTCGGACAGCAGCATCCGGACGCCCGAGCGCGCCGGGGGAGCGGGCGCTCGGGTGACCGGGGACGCCGAGGTGCCCGGGGG
Organism: Acidimicrobiales bacterium; assembly: GCA_035316325.1. Lineage (NCBI taxonomy): Bacteria > Bacillati > Actinomycetota > Acidimicrobiia > Acidimicrobiales > Acidimicrobiales bacterium. The sequence goes on along the minus strand of DATHJB010000199.1, from coordinate 15,402 downwards.
TGTGGTGGCCAGCGTGGTGCTCATGCCAGTGCCTCCTGGGTGCCCGCCGTCTCGTCGACGAGGGTGGTGAGCGTGAGGAACACGTCGTCGAGCGACGACTGGCGCCGGTTGACGTCGACAGCGTCGATGCCGGCCTCGTCCAGCGCCCGCACCACGTCGATGAGGCGGGTGCCGTCGACGATCGGGGCGCTGACGACCAGGGCGTCGCTGTCGAGCGTCGGCTCGTAGGCGACGAACGGGGCCAGCACGCTCGCGGCCGCCACCAGGTCTCCCTGGGTGGCGACGGTGACGTCGAAGCGGTCGTCGCCGATGCGGGCCTTCAGCTCGGCGGGTGTGCCCTTGGCGACGGTGCGGCCGTGGTCGAGCACGACGATCTCGTCGGCCAGCCGGTCGGCCTCCTCGAGGTACTGGGTGGTGAGGACGATGGTGGTGCCGTCGCGCACCAGCTCCCGCAGCGTCGACCACAGGTCGGCGCGACCGCGGGGGTCGAGTCCGGTGGTCGGCTCGTCGAGGAACAGCACCTCGGGCGAGGCCACCAGGCTGGCGGCGAGGTCGAGCCGGCGGCGCATGCCACCGGACAGGTTCTTGGCCAGCTTGGTGGCGGCGTCGGTGAGGTCGAGCAGCTCCAGCAGCTCGTTGGCCATGACCCGGGAGGTGTTCCGGGATAGATGGTGGAGCCGCCCGACCATCTCGAGGTTGGCCCGGGCAGTGAGCAGCCCGTCGACCGTGGCCTGCTGGGCGGCGACGCCGATCCGCTCGCGGACGGCGGCGGCGTCGTGGACGACGTCGAGCCCGGCGACGCTCGCCTGGCCGGTGGTGGGGGAGGTGAGGGTGGTGAGGATGCGGATTGCGGTGGTCTTGCCCGCCCCGTTGTGACCCAACAGGCCGAGCACGGTGCCGGCCGGGACGTCGAGGTGGAGGTCGCGGAGAGCCCAGAGGTCTCCGTAGCGCTTCCCCAGCCCGGCGGCCCGGACGCCACCGGCGCGACCGTTGTTCGTAGGCTGTACCGGTGAGTCGTACATGGTACGGCTAAGACTAGTAGTACGCTGTACGGCATGGCAACGGGGAATTCCGGACGATCTCGCCACCGCCACGACGACGTGGCCGGCATGGTCGCTCGGAAGGTGGAGGAGAAGGTCGAGCAGCAGCGCCGGAAGGTCGAGCAGAAGATCGAGGACAAGCAGCGCCGCGTCGCCGAGAAGATCGACGAGAAGCAGCGCCGGGTCGTCGAGAAGATCGAGCAGCACGCCGACAAGCTCGAGCGCCTCGCCCCGGTCGCCTACGGGATCTGGACCCGTGAGCGCCCTGGCACCCGCCGTCCTCGCCACTCGCTCGACCAGATCGCCGACGCCGCCCTGCACGTCGCCGACACCGAGGGCGTCGATGCCCTGTCCATGCGCCGGCTGGCCGCCGAGCTGGGCAGCGGCACGATGACGCTCTACCACTACGTCCACACCAAGGACGAGCTGATGGCGTTGCTCGGCGACCGGGTCATGTCGGAGCTTCTCCTCGACGACCGCGAGCTCCCCGACGACTGGCGCGAGGCCATGACCGCCATCGCCCGCCGCACCCGCGACGTGCTGCTGGCGCACCCCTGGGTGTTCGACATCGCCGAGGACCCGACCGTGGGCCCCAGCGGCGTGCGCCACTTCGACCAGTCGTTGCAGGCGCTCTCGTCGCTCGACATCGGCGTGGCGGAGCGCCTCGACATCATCCAGACCGTCGACGAGTACGTGTTCGGCTACTGCCTCCACCGCCGCAACGACGCCACCGACACCGCCCCGGACGAGATGCGCAGCTACGTCATCGACCTCGCCCGCGGCGGCGAGTACCCGCAGGTACGGGCCCTCCTCGACGAGTACGGCACCGACGACCTGTGGAAGGAGCTCATCGTCCACGAGCGCGACCCGTCGCGCTTCGACCGCAACCTGGCCCGCATCCTCGACGGCATCGAGCGCGACCTGCCCCCCGGCGCGGCCGGTGGCGGAGGCTGAGCCCCCCGCCACCGGATCGGTCGTCGTCTCTACTGCGTCTCTGTCAGGCGCAGTTGGGTGTGAACGGCTGGTCGGCGAAGCGAGCCGCCATCCAGTTGCCCACGTCGCCGGAGGCAGCGAAGATCCCCAGCAGGTGGTCGGCGAGCCAGTAGTCGGTCCACTGGATCGGGGCGCCCTGGGCGCACCAGGCGGTGCGCAGCGCGGCAGCCTGGCCGTAGGGGATGATCTCGTCGAGCACCCCGTGGTACAGGTACACCGGCACCTGGGGCCGCACGTTGCCGATCTTCTGCTCGGCGACCCGGGCCTGCCACTGCGGCGTGGCCAGCGGATCGGTGGTGGTCACCTGGGTGATGTTCTTGCCGGCGCCCAGCAGCAGGCCGTCGACCAGGCAGGCGTTGCGGCCCTGGGCGAGCATGTCGCGGCCGGTCTGGTTCAGGTACGAGTCCAGGTCCAGCTCCGGGTAGGCCGAGTCCAGGCCGACGGCGGCGAAGGCCAGGAAGCTGAAGAAGAAGGTGCCGCCGCCGTTGAGCCAGTCGGCGACCACCTTCAGGTCCGCGGGCACGCCGCCGGCGGCGATGCCCTTCACGTTGAGCTCCGGTGCGTAGGTCGACTCCAGCTCGGCCACGGCCGCGGCGGCCTGGCCGCCCTGCGAGTAGCCGACCACGCCGACGGGTGCGTTGGCCGCGACGCCCGAGCCGGGGAGCCGCTGGGCGGCGCGCACCAGGTCGAGCACGGCGTGCGCCTCGGCGTTCTTGATCACGTAGGTGTGATCGCCGGGCGTGCCGATCTTCTCGTAGTCGCTGACCGCGACGGCCCAGCCCCGGTCGAGCAGGCCCTGCACGTTGCCCTGCTCGTAGAGCAGGCTGGCGGTCATCGACTTCGACGCCGCGCAGCCGTCGCCCAGGCCCTGCGTGCCGAGGGCGTAGGCGACGATCGGCCGGGGCCCGGCGCCGGTCCACGCTGCGGTGGGCACGAGCAGGGTGCCGGTGACGTAGTTGGCCTGACCGGTGGCGGTGGTCGACCGGTACTTGATCGCCGTCGAGGTGACGTTCAGGTTGAGGCCGAAGTTGGTGGGTGCCGTGGCGATCACGTCGCCGGGCTGGCCCGAGAGCGACGGCGGCGGGCTGTAGAAGTCGGCGGGTGGCTCGCAGGCGGCGGCGGTCGCGGTTATCGCGGCGACCGTCACCAGGGACGCGAGCGCGCGCGTCCAACGGCTGTGTCTCACTGTTTTCTCCCCCTCCAGTGGACTGTCAACAAATGCGACATTTGTCGTCGCTAGAGTCAATATAGGCACAGTCTGGCGGAAAGGAAAAGCCTGCATTTCAATAGCCCGTCGGCGCTGCGTCACCCCGGAGCGCTGGGTCGAGGGCGCCGCCTAGCCTGGCCGTCATGCCTGAGGCGAGCATCCGTGACGGCCTTCGGCAGGGCGAGCGCCTGCGGAAGGGCCGCACGTTGGCCGAGCGTCGGCAACTGCGACGCCAGGCTCTGCTGGACGCGGCGCTCGAGGTGTTCGGCACCAAGGGTTACGCCTCGTCGTCGATCGAGGAGATCTGCCGGCGGGCCTCGGTCAGCAGCCGCGACTTCTACGCCGAGTTCGCCAACCGGGCGGCCCTGCTGAGTGGCCTGGGCGAGCAGCTGACGTACCGGATCTTCCAGGAGCTCACGGACGTCCGGGTGGACGAGGGGCCCGACCTGGCGTCGCGGCGCACCCGGGCCCGGATCGCCCAGCTGGTGCATGCCCTGGTCGACGACCCGCGGGTGGCCCGGGTCGCCATGCTCGAGAGCGTCGGCATCAGCGCCGAGCACGAGGCCAAGCGGCGCGCCGCCCACCACCTGTACGCCCGCTGGATCAGCGACTACGTGCGCGACGAGATGGACGCCAAGGGCGTCGACCAGCGCCACCGGGACGCCTTCGCGCTGGGCCTGGTGGGGGCGGTGAACGAACTGATCGTCGACTGGGTGCTGCTGCCGGCCGACGAGCGCTCCGGGGTCGACGAGCTGATCGACGTCGTCGCCGACGTGGCGTTGGTGATGCTGCTGCGCGGCGTCGACTGATGTCGGGTCGCTACACGTTCGGCGACGGCGACCTCGCGGCCGACCGGCTGGGTTTGGTCGCCGCGGTGTTCGAGCCGACGTCGCGGGCGCTGTTGACCCGGGCTGACGCGGTCGTGGCGGGTGGCGACGACGGGGTCGGGCGGGCCGTCGATCTCGGCTGCGGGCCGGGCCACACGACCCGGCTGGTCGCCGCGGTGTGCCGGCCCCGGACGACGCTGGGGCTCGACGCGTCGGACCGCTTCGTGGCGACGGCCCGGTCGCTGACCGACGACCCGGCGGTGACCTACGCCGTCCACGACGTCACCCGGGCGCCGCTGCCCGGTGGGCCCGCCGACCTCGTCCACGCCCGGCTGCTGCTGGCCCACCTGCCCGGACCACTGGATGTCGTGGCGCTCTGGCGGTCGTGCCTGCGGCCGGGTGGCGTCCTGGTGCTCGACGAGGTGGAGGCCATCGACGCCCCGCCGGGCGTGCTGCGGGACTACCTCGCCGTGACCACCGCGCTGGTCGCCGCCGAGGGTGCCCAGATGTACGCCGGCCGGCTGCTGGAGCCCCTCGGTGGCCACCTCGTGCGCCACGACGTGGGTGCCGCCGTCGCCGCCCGGATGTTCGCCATGAACCTCGCCACCTGGCGAGCCGACGCGATCCGCATGGCTCTCGTCGACGAGCCCGGGGCCGACCGACTCGCCGCCGGGTTGTCGTCCCTGTCGATCGGCCCGGACGGGCCGCCCGTCCGCTGGACCCTCCGTCAGCTGGTGCTGCCAGGGGAGCATGACCGATAGCTGACGGTGGCTGGGCAACCTCCCCTGCCGCCGCTGGTCCTCAGCTGGTGAGGCCGATCGGGCAGGAGACGCCGGTGCCGCCGATGCCGCAGTAGCCGTTGGGGTTCTTGTCGAGGTACTGCTGGTGGTAGTCCTCGGCGTAGAAGAACGGCGGCTCGGCGGTGATCTCGGTGGTGATCTCGCCGTGGCCGGCATCACGCAGGGACGCCTGGTAGAGGCTCCGGCTGGCCTCCGCCTCGGCGAGGGCGGCGGGGTCGGCCATGTAGATCGCCGAGCGGTACTGGGTGCCGACGTCGTTGCCCTGCCGCATGCCCTGCGTCGGGTCGTGGCCCTCCCAGAACGTCCGCCACAGCTCGCCCCACGACAGCTTCGCCGGGTCGAACACCACCAGCACCGCCTCGGTGTGCCCGGTGCGACCGGAGCAGACCTCCTCGTAGGTGGGGTTCGGCGTGGCCCCACCGGCGTAGCCGACCGCGGTGGTGTACACGCCGTCGAGCTGCCAGAACGTGCGCTCGGCGCCCCAGAAGCACCCCATGCCGACCACGGCACGAGCCAGTCCGGCGGGGAACGGCGGCTCGATCGGGGTGCCCAGCACGGTGTGGATGCCCGCCAGGTGGAACGGTCGTTCGGCCCGGCCGGGAAGCGCTTCCTCCGGTGTGGGCAGGTGCGGCTTCTCTCTTCCGAACAGCATGTCGCCACGGTACCGCCATGCCTGGAGGATCATCCCGGCCTGGCCAGGGTAGGGATGGCAGAATTCCGACCCGAGGAACCGCAGGGGGAGACGACCGTGGACGCACCGCAACCGCCGCAGCAACCCGGGCCGTGGGGAGAGCCGAGCCAGTGGCCAGCAGCCGGCCAACCGGCCGGCGCCGGGGCCGAGCAGCCGCAGAGCCTCAGCCTGGCCGTGCGCTTGATGCAGGTGGGCGCCGCGCTCAGCGTCGTGAGCGTCCTCTTCACGTTCGTCCAGCGCGACGAGATCCGCGACATCATGGAGGACGACAACCCCGACTTCACCGCCGACGAGATCGACACGGCGGTGAACTTGGCCCTCGGGGTGTCGGTGGTCGCCGCTCTGCTCGGAGCGGCGCTGTGGCTCTGGATGGCCAACTCCAACGGCAAGGGCAAGACGTGGGCCCGTACCACCGCCACCGTGCTGGGCGGCATCAACGTGCTCTTCACGCTCATCAACATCGCCACCGGGCAGACGACCGCCCTCGGCGTGCTGTTCGCCCTGATCAGCCTCGCCCTGGCGGTGACGATCCTGGTGCTGCTGTACCGGCCCGACTCGAATCGCTACTACGACGTGATGTCGGGACGAACGGGCTACTGACCGACCGGCCGACTAGCCCATCCCGGCGAGGCGCAGCATCGACGGGGGGATGCCCTCGTCGCCGGCGGCCAGCATCGCCGCCCGCTCGACGTTGACGACGTCGTGCTCGCGCTCGGTCCAGTCGTCCCACGGGCCCTTCGCGAGCGCGCCGACGTCGCCTCGGGCGTCGACGCACGCCCGCAGGTAGGCCTGCTGGGCCCGCAGCTCTTCCTCGCCGCCGATCTGACCGTGCCCCGGCACGATGATCGGCGCCATCTCGGCCAGGCGGTCGAGCTGGTCGGCCCACACCGTCGGGTCGCCCTGCCAGCACAGGGGCGTGACCCCGAAGCTGCACATGGCACCGGCGAACAGGATCTGGGCGCCCGGCAGCACCGCCACCAGGTTCTCCTGCATCGGTCCGGCGGTGGCGTAGACGGCGACGGCGTCGGTGAGCTGCACGTCGGAGGCGACCACGTGGCTCACCGGCCGGGTGGTCACGCCGTCGAACTGGTCGGCGTGGTCGGGGTAGAGCGCCCGCCAGCTCTCCACGTTGGGGGGCTGGTCGAGGTGGACGCTGGTCTGGGGGCTGCCGTAGATCGCCGCCAGCTTGAACCGCCCGGTGCCGCCGGCGAACTCGACCCCGCTGCTGGTGAGCACGATGCGCCGCACCGGGAGGCCGCTCTCCTCGACGGCGGTGGCGAAGGGCTCCCACTGCGCGGGTGTCATGAGCGTGTCGATCAGCGTGATGCCGTCGGCGTCGACCACCACGCCGGCGTTCGCCTTGCCACGCCCCGGGGGCCACTGGAACCACCCGAAGACGCCAGTGGCGAGCGGGTCGAGAAGCACGGGCGCCGACATTACCCGGCCTGTCGAGGCGGTCCGTCCGATTCGGCATGTCCATCGCCGCTGCTCAACCCCTTTGGACGGCACTAGTGTGACGGTGGCGGCAGGCGGCAAAGGCGGGACAGGCAGGTGGCTCCTTCAACTGACCCTCGATGGCGAGCTGGTTCCGAGTCCTCGGGTGGGGAACGCTGATGGCGCGGCCCTCCCCGGGAGCGGAACGGGTCGTGGCGGTCCTCGAGTTCATGGCGGCGCGTCCGGACGAGCGCTTCACGCTCTCCGAGCTGGCGCGCGGCTGCGACCTCAACAAGGCGACGGCCCACGCGCTCCTCACCGAGCTGGCGGCCCGGGGCGTCCTGCTCCGGCACCCCGACGAGAAGCGGTACTCGCTCGGCCCGCGGCTGGTGCCGGTGGGCACCGCGGCGCAGCGCGGCTACCAGGCGCAGGACTTCACGCCGGGCGTGTTGCGGCGGCTGGCGTCGTCGACCGGGCTGGCGACCGCGGCCGTGGCGTCCGAGCCGCACGGCGACCACGCGACGATCGTCAGCCGGGCCGACCCCGACGGCGCCGTGCCCGTGCCGCTGCGGTGGCCCCTGGTGCCGCCCAACGGTGCGGTGTTCTACGCCTGGGCCGACGAGCCGTCGGTGGAGGCGTGGCTGGCCCGCTCGCCGGCGATCACGTCGGTCCAGCAGGCGTTGACCGCTCTCCAGGCGGCCCGCCGGTTGGGCGTGGTGATCGGGGCGGCGATCCCCGAGTGGTACCGGCTGACGGCGCTGCTGTCGGATCGACCGGCGTTGCAGGTCGTCGGGGGAGGGGAGGAGGCGAACGGCAACCAGTCGGCGCTGCGCGACGCCCTGTGGCACCTGGCGCGCAGCTCGCCGCTGATCACCGACGTCGATCCCGACGCCACCTACCGGGCCGCGTACATCGCCGCGCCGGTGTTCGACCAGGCGGGCGCGGTGATCCTCGCGGTGGTCGCCGGCAGCGAGCCGGCTCGTCCCCGCACCGGTCGTGACCTGGCCACTCTGGTCGACCGGGTGGTGGCCGCGGCCGACGAGCTGACGGAGACGTCGCACGGCCGCAAGCGGGACGGCTAGGGGCACGCTCGCGACGAGTCGCGAGTCGCCGACACACCGAATACGGTCAGGGCATGTCCGACTACTCGGCGCCGCTTGACGACATCCGCTTCGTGCTCGAGAACGTGGTCGACCTCGCCGGTCTGAGCAAGTTCGCGGCCTACGAGCACGTCGACCCCGACACCGTCTACGGGGTCCTGGAAGAGAACGCCCGCTTCATGGAGCAGGTGGTCGCCCCGCTGAACCGGGTGGGCGACGTGCAGCACAGTCGCTGGGAGGCAGGGGCCGTGGTCACCCCCGACGGCTTCCGCGACGCCTACCAGCAGTACGTGGCGGCCGGCTGGGGCGGCGTGCCGTTCCCCGCCGACTACGGCGGCGGCGGTTTCCCGTGGCTGGTCGGGAGCGTGATGCAGGAGATCATGCAGGAGGCGAACATGTCCTTCTCCATGTGCCCGCTGCTCACCCAGGGCGCCATCGACATGCTGCTCCACCACGGCGACGAGGGGCAGAAGGAGCGCTACCTGCCCAAGATGGTGACCGGTGAGTGGACCGGGACCATGAACCTCACCGAGCCGCAGGCCGGCTCCGACGTGGGTGCCGTCGCCACCAAGGCCGTGCCGTCGGGCGACGCCGACGGCAGCTGGCGCATCACGGGGCAGAAGATCTTCATCTCGTTCGGCGAGCACGACATGGCCGACAACATCGTCCACCTGGTGCTCGCCCGGGTGCCCGACGCTCCTCCCGGCACCAAGGGCATCTCCTGCTTCATCGTGCCGAAGTACCTCGTCGACGAGGACGGCAACCTGGGCGACCGCAACAGCCTCGAGTGCGTGTCGATCGAGGACAAGATGGGGATCAAGGCCAGCCCCACCTGCGTGATGGCCTACGAGGACGCCGTCGGCTACCTCATCGGCGAGGCGAACGCCGGCATGCGCTACATGTTCACGATGATGAACAACGCCCGGCTGTCGGTCGGGCTGCAGGGCCTGGCGCTGGGGGAGCGGGCCTACCAGAGCGCGGTGGCCTACGCCCACGAGCGGCGGCAGGGCCGGGCGCCGGGGGCGCCGCGGGGCGAGCAGTCGCTGATCGTCGACCTGCCCGACGTCCGCCGGATGCTCCTGACGATGCGGGCGCTCAACGAGGCGTCGCGCTGCATCGCCTACCTCAACGCCGAGTGCCTCGACCTGGCGCTGCACCATCCCGACGCGGCGGTGCGCGAGCAGCGCCAGGAGCTGGCCGACCTGCTCACCCCCATCACCAAGGGCTGGGGCACCGACATGGGCGTCGAGGTCACCTCGCTGGCCATCCAGGTGTTCGGCGGCATGGGCTACATCGAGGAGACCGGCGTCTCCCAGTACTACCGCGACGCCCGCATCGCCCCGATCTACGAGGGCACCAACGGCATCCAGGCGATGGACCTGGTGGGGCGCAAGCTGCCCATGCGGGCGGGCGGGGTGGTCATGGACTTCCTGGCGTCGGTCGCGGCGACGGCCGACGAGGTGTCGTCGTCCGACGAGCTGGGGCCCATCGGCACCCGGCTGGCCGCCGGCCACGACGTCCTGAAGGAAGCCTCCGAGTGGCTGATGACGAACGGCCTGGCCGACCCGACGAACGCCCTCGCCGGCGCCACCCCGTACCTGCGGATGGCGGGCACGGTGACGGGTGGCTGGCTGCTGGCGAAGTCGGCCCTGGCCGCCCAGCGGCGGCTCGACGCAGGCGCGTCCGGCGACGATGCCCAGCGGTACCGCCAGAAGATCGTCACGGCCCGCTTCTACTGCGACCAGATCCTGCCCACCGCCGACGGCCTCCTCGCCGCCGTCACCGCCGGCCCGGGGGACCTGGTCGCCGCGGCGTTCTGACCGAACTGTCTTCGCTCAGCCCGGCATAGCCGGCTGAGCGAAGACAGAAGGGCATTGGCCTTGCGTCACAGGTGACTTTCAGTCAGTCTCAGTGCATGACGGACGGCTGGCGGCGGCTGGCGGCTCATGCCCGGAAGCATCACGGGGTGGTGAGCGTGGCCGAGGCGCGACGGCTCGGGATCAGCACGGCCTCCCTCGCCGATTGGCACGACCGCGGTCGGCTCGTCCGTCCGGCACCCGAGGTGTACGTCGTCGCCGGGGCGCCGGACTCGTGGTCGCAGCGTGTGGCCGTGGCGACGTCGTCCGGTGCCGGTTGGGCCTCGCATCGCAGCGCCGCTGCGCTCTGGCAGCTCGACGGGTTCCCGCCGGATCGCATCGAGGTGCTGACGGCGAAGGGTCGCCGTCGCCAGCGAAGGGGCCTGTGGTCCGAGCACGAGACCCGGCGTCTACATGGTGTCGACCTGACCATGGTCCAAGGCATCCCCTGCACCACGGTCGCCCGGACGATCCTCGACCTCCCGGCTGTCGTGCCGCTCAGCCTCGTCAGCCGGGCGCTCGACAGCGCCTGTAACCGGTGGCCGGGGATGCTCGACACGGTAGGCCAGCGGTTCCTGGAGGTGGGTGGGAGGGGCCGGCCCGGTAGCCGCGTGCTCAGGATGTTGCTGGAGGAGCGCCTGGGGGCTGGCCGCTTCGCCCAGAGCGGGTTCGAGTCGATGACGGCCCGGCTGGTCCGTCGGGTCGGCCTACCCGCACCGACTCTGCAGCACATGGTGCGTGACGGCCCGTTCGTCGCCTACCTCGACCTGGCCTGGCCACTCATCCGTTGGGCGATCGAGTGCGACAGCCTCGCGTGGCACTCCGGCAAGCACATGCACGAGTCCGACCGGCGCCGGCGCAGGCACCTCAAGCGTCTTGGCTGGGACCTGGTCGAGGTCACGTGGGACGACGTCACGAAGCGCAGCGACGCGACCGCCCGCGAGTTGCGCGACCTGTACCGGGCTCGTGAACTGTCTTCGCTCAGCCGGGCATAGCCGGCTGAGCGAAGACAGTTCACATCGTCTCCTCGAAGGAGACGACGCCCTCGCCGCGCAGGACGTTCTTCAGGAGCTTCCCGGAGGCGTTGCGGGGGAGGGGGTCGTGGGTCAGGTCGACGTAGGCGGGCACCTTGAACTCGGCGAGCGTCGCCCGGACCCAGGCGCGCACGTCGTCCTCCGTCAGCGATCGCCCGGGCTCCAGCTGGACGACGGCCTTCACCTCCTCGCCCAGCTCGGGGTGGGGGACGCCGATCACCGCGGCGTCGGCGACCGCCGGGTTCTCCACCAGCCGGTTCTCGATCTCGACGCAGTAGATGTTCTCGCCGCCCCGGATGATCATGTCCTTCATCCGGTCGGTGATCGACAGGAAGCCCTCGTCGTCGAGCAGCCCGATGTCGCCGGTGTGCAGCCAGCCGTCGGCATCGATCGCCTCGGCCGTGGCGTCGGGCTTGCCCCAGTAGCCCTTCATCAGGATCGGCCCCCGGATGCACACCTCACCGGGCTGGCCGACGGGGGCATCGGTCCCGTCGGCGGCCTGGATGCGTACCTCCACCGTCGGCACCGGCGGGCCCACCGACCACGGCTTGCGGCGGGCGTCCGGCCCGGTGATCACGGTGGCGACCGACGACGTCTCGGTCAGCCCGTAGGCGTTCGACGTGGTGCGGACGTTGGGGAAGGTGTCGCGGATCTTGCGCTGCAGCTCCTCGGCCGACGGCGACCCGCCGAAGGCCACCGACGTGACCGACGAGGTGTCGTAGTCGTGGCGGGCCGGGTGCTCGCACACCCGCCACACCATCGTCGGGACGGTGGCCCACACGGTCACCTTGTGGTCCTGGATCAGCTCCAGGGCGTCGAGCGGGTCGAAGCGCCCGGCCGGGATGACCAGCTTCACGCCCGCCAGAAGCCCGACCACCAGCCCCGAGTGGCACCCCGAGACGTGGAACAGCGGCGACGTGAGCAGCGACACGGTCTCACGGGTGGTGTAGCCGGCGTCGATGCCCTCGGCCGCCGCCAGCATCGACCCCGAGATGGCCGTGTACAGGGTGTTCTGCAGGTTGGCGACCATCGACCGGTGGGTGGAGATGGCGCCCTTGGGTCGACCCGTCGTGCCGGAGGTGTAGAAGATGACGGCGTCGTCGTCCTCGTCGATGGGGACCGTGGGGAAGTCGTCGGTCGGCTGGGTGGTGAGCTCGTCGAAGCGGTGGAGGGCGACGTGCCCGTCGGCTTTGACCTGCGGGAAGTCGTCGGGGGAGGCGTCGGCGAGGAACACGTGGCGCAGGTCGGGCGCCTGGTCGAGCTGGTCGGCGATGCGCTCGAAGCGCTTGCGGTCGGCCACCAGCACCGACGCGCCCGAGTCCTGCAGGCCGTAGAGGATCTCGTCGGCCTTCCACCAGCCGTTGAGGCCGACGAGCACGGCGTCGAGCGACACGGTCGCCCAGAACGACAGGCACCACTCGGGGTTGTTCTGCGACAGCACGGCCACCCGGTCGCCGGCGGCGATGCCGTAGTCGTCGGCCAGATCCTTGGCGACGCCGTTGGCGGTCCGGACGAACGTGGCGAAGCCGTAGCGACGGTCGCCGTAGACCACGAAGTCCTTCTCGTCACCCCGGGCCACGGCCACCTGCGCGATCTCCCGCAGCGAGTGCATGCGCTGCCCGTAGACCTGCAGCGGGCGGCCCATCACGTCCTCGGTGACGACCTCGAACGCGCCACCGGGGCCGGTGAGCTGGGCTTTGATCTCGGTGCTGCTGACCATCGCGGCATCCCCCCTCGCTTCGGTGCGATCAACCTAGGGCGTACTCCCACCGCCCAGCTCGGTCAGCACCCGTGACGACAGCGCCGACCACAGCGGCGGCGCCCAGGTGCCGAACTCCCGGTTGGTGAGAGCGGCGCACGCCAGCCGGGCGTCGGGGTCGACCCACAGGAACGTGCCGGAGCCGCCGAAGTGGCCGAACGTGCGGGGCGAGCCCTCGGGTGCCGTCCAGTGCGGGCTCTTCCTGCCCTTGAGCTCGAAGCCGAGGCCCCACGGGTTGGGGTCGTAGCGGCCGAGGCCGGGGATCACGCCGGACAGGCCGGGGAACTGCTCGGTGGTCGCCTCGGTGAGCGTGGCGTCGTGGATGAGGGTCGGCCGGAGCAGCTCGCGGCCGAACCGCAGCAGGTCGGCGACGGTGGAGTGGACGCCGTAGGCGGGCGATCCCCGCAGCTCCGAGCGGGTCATGCCCAGCGGCTGGAAGACTCCGGCGTGCAGGTAGTCGGCCACCGACATCCCGGTGGCGGCGGCGAGCACCTCGCCGAAGACCTCGAAGCCGGTGTTGCTGTAGATGCGGCGTCGACCCGGCAGCGAGAGCGTGTGGCGGCCGTTGAACGGGTAGCCGGCGGCGTGCGCCAGCAGGTGGCGGACGGTGGCCCCCGGCGGACCGGCCGGCTCGTCGAGGCGGAGGCTGCCCTCCTCCACGGCGATGAGGCCCGCGTAGGCCACCACTGTCTTGGAGATCGAGGCGATGCGGACCCGCCAATCGGGGTCGCCGGCGACCTCCCGTGTCGTCGTCGGATCGGTCACCCCGGCCGCGGCCTGCTCGACCGGCCAGCCCGCGATGTCGTCGAGCACACCCATTGGCAGCGCACAGTATCCAGCCGCGCGACGGGCGCCCGACGCGGTGGTTTCGCGATTTCGGCAGGGTCCGGCGCCCGGGGGACTCGTAGGCTGCCTCCCGTGCAACAGCTCGACAATGACGCCGAGTCGCCGGACGAGCTCGTCCGCCGGAACTTCGCGTTCGTCGATCTCTGCGGTTTCACGCAACTCACCGACGAGGACGGCGTCGACCATGCGGTGGCGGCGCTGTCGACGTTCCGATCGGTGATCCGTGAGCGGGCGGGTTGGCGGGGTGTTCGTGTGGCGAAGTGGCTGGGTGACGGTGCGATGCTCGTGGCGACCGAGCCCCGTCCCCTCATCGACGCGGTCCTGCGGATGGAGGAGGCGCTCGACCAGCGGGGCTGCCCGCTACCCCTGCGCGGCGGGCTCGCCGCGGGCCGGGTGATCCTGTTCGAGGGCGACGACTACATCGGACGGGCGGTGAACCTGGCGGCCCGGCTGTGCGACGAGGCGGTGCCGCACCAGCTGCTGATCACCGCCTCGCTGTTCGATGCCGGCGGCGACGGCCTGGCCGGCGCGCACCTCGGTCCCCGGCCGATCCGCGGCTTCACGCGCACGGTCGAGTTGGTCGACCTCAGCGCCGGGCGCTGGCACGACGCGCGGGTCGGCAGCGACTGAGTTACAGCTCTGTAAGTACGCGCAATTCGGAGCGTCACGATTCGCGTTCCCGCAGGTGATCCCAGGTATGCTGCCGGGCAACCATGCGCAACGAAGAACCCACGTTCTCCGCGCTGGGCGTTTCTGATGATTTGGTGGCGGTCCTCGACGACGCGGGCATCCCTTCGCCATTTCCCGTCCAGCGCCTCTGTATCCCCGACGCACTCGCCGGTCGCGACGTGTGCGGCAAAGCCAAGACCGGTTCCGGCAAGACCCTGGCCTTCGGCCTTCCTCTGATCGAGCGGGTCGGACCCGCCGAGTCCAAGCGACCCTCCGGAATGGTGCTCGTGCCGACGCGTGAGCTGGCCGTGCAGGTCTCCAAGGTCCTGCGCCCGCTCGCCAAGGCCCGCAACCTGCGCCTCGCCACCGTCTACGGCGGTGCGCCGATGGCCAAGCAGGTCAACGACCTGCGCGGCGGTGCCGAGATCGTCGTGGCCACGCCGGGCCGGCTGATCGACCTGGTCGACCGGCGCTCGGTCGAGCTGACCAACCTCGGCATCGTCGTGATCGACGAGGCCGACCGGATGGCCGACATGGGCTTCCTGCCCGCCGTGCGCCGCATCCTGGCCCAGACGTCCGGCGATCGCCAGACCATCCTCGCCTCGGCCACGCTCGACAAGGCGTCGGATGCATTGGCCAAGGCGCACATGCGTCAGCCGGTGCGCCACAGCGTCGTCGCCGACGACCAGGACCTCGGTCGTACGACCCACCTCTTCTGGAACGTGACCAACGACGATCGCACCGACGTCTGCGCGGACGTCATCAAGCGCAGTGGCCGCACGATCGTGTTCAGCCGCACCAAGCACGGTGCCGACCGGATCGCCAAGCGCCTCGAGCGCCTCGGCGTCACGGCCACGGCCGTGCACGGCGGGCGCAGCCAGGCGCAGCGCGACCGCAGCCTCGCCGCCTTCCACCAGGGCACGGCGCAGGCGCTGATCGCCACCGACGTCGCCGCTCGCGGCATCCACGTCGACGGCGTGGCGTGCGTCGTGCACTTCGACCTCCCGCCGGCCGCCGCCGACTACCAGCACCGCTCGGGCCGCACCGCCCGCGCCGGCGCCAGCGGCACCGTCGTCGCCCTCGTGACGCCCGACCAGCGCAAGCTGGCCCGCGAGCTGCAGCGCGAGCACGACCTCGACCTCGGTG
>DATHJB010000198.1 GCA_035316325.1 Acidimicrobiales bacterium | reverse complement strand
CGCCGAGCGGATCGACCGGCACCGGGAGCACGTGGCGGGCGGGGACGACCGGATCGAGGACTGGTCCGCGGTGACCACCTGGGATCAGATCCTGGCCCGCTACGGCTGGACCACCTCGGGGAAAACCGACCAGTGCGGGTGCGAGATCTGGACCCGGCCCGGGGACTGGTCCTCACCGAAGTCGGCGACCGCGCACGAGCCCGGGTGCGGGCTACGTGAGGTCACCGGCGGCGTGCTGCACATCTGGACCGACTCGCCGCCGGCCGAGCTGTCCGCGCGCAAGGACTGGTCGAAGCTTCAGGTGGTCGCGGCCTACGACCACGCGGGCGACAACCGGGACGCGATGACCGCGGTCGGGATCCTGGACGAGCCGGCCGAGCTGCCGTCGATGGACCGGAACAGAGTGTCCGAGCTCCTCGCATCGTCCGAAGAGCCTGACGACGACCAGGAAGACGAGGAGGAATCGGGGCCTGCCGCTGATCCAGACCCGGTTGATGCCCTTCTTGCCGAGCTGATCCCGGCCTCGGACCTGGACAAGATCCCACCACCGGTTCCGCTGGTGAACGGTCTGCTGGACCGGAACTCCCTGGCCCGGGTGATCGGTAAGTCCGGGCACGGCAAGTCGTTCTTCATGATCGATATCGCGGGACACGTCGCACTGGGCAAGTCCTGGCACGGACGGGACTGCTCACAGGGCGACGTGGTGTACATGGTCGCCGAAGGCGCCGCTGGGATCCGCAAACGCGTCCGGGCCTGGGAGCAGCACCACGGGGCTGAGCTCGGCACGCGGGTGAAGTTCCTGCCCCGGCCGGTGCAGGTGAAAGAGCGGGAGTGGCTGATCTGGGTGGCCGCGATGTCCAAGCTCAAGCCCGCGCTCATCGTCATCGACACCCAGGCCCGGGTCACGGCTGGATCGAACGAGAACGGTCCGGAGGACATGGGCATGCTCGTGCACCGGGCCGAGCTCCTGCGCCAGGAGACCGGCGCGTGCGTCGTGCTAGTTCACCACAAGGGCCACAACGGGGACCACGGACGCGGGCACTCCTCGGTCATCGCCGCCATGGACGCCGAGATCGAGGTGACCAAGGAAGGGCGCGGGAAGATCACTGTCCTGTCCACTAAGCAGAAGGACCAGGAGGACTTCGAACCCATCCGGCTGGACATGGTGAAGGTCGGTCTCGGCGCCCGCGGCTCAGCTGTGCTCGTGGCGCCCGGGGAGACGGCGAACGCCGGCGACCCGTTCGCGTTCGAGCCGACGGTCGACGAACAGAGCACTGCCCGCGACCGGCTCGCGAAATGGATCTACGCCGGGTTCAACGGTGGCGTCGGAGGGACCAAGGGAGAGATCAAGTCCTACGTCATGGAGAGGGATCGCAGCCGTCGCGGCAAGCCGATGTCGAGGGCACTGTTCTTCGAGGCGTGGCGGGACCTGGAGCACGACGCCGTGCTCATCGACATGGACAAATCCCGGTTCATCCTCGCATCGGCGGAAGTTGAGCGTTTGGGGCTGAAAAGTGCCTCCTGACCTGCGTATATGCCGAGATCGGCATGAGTCCAGTTGGCAACTGGACTCTGATCTTGAGATGTTGATGTCCAGTTCAGAGTCCAGTTCGTCCAGTTGGAATCGGGCGAACGAGCGTTTTCGCAGGTCAGAGGGTGTCCAGTTCAAAAGTCCAGTAGTCCAGTCCAGTCCGGCGGGTGTGCCTGTCAAGAAGTCCAGTCCAGTCCCCCCTCCCTAGGGGGACTGGACTTCTGGACACCTGGACGGTTAGTGATCGAGTACAAGATCGATACGAGAGGCCGGACATGATCCAGTACATGACCCCACAGACGTACCCGCTGTGGGCCGTGGAGAAGGGCAGTGCACAGCTCTCGGTCGTGATCGGTTGGGAGAGCCGCGAGACCGGGATGGTGCCGGTGGTCGTCGCCGTCGGACGGGGTCTCGGAGCACAGCCGCGAGTGGCTCCCCCGGGCGTCACGCTGTACGACGACCGCGAGGAGGCGGTCCAGGTGACGAACCAGAACATGCGGCGTCAGGTGCGTTCGGTATGAGCTGTGCCCTGGGCTGTCACCGCCGCGCTGACGTAGGCCTGCTCTGCTACGTCGACCACGACCGGCTGCGCGACATGCTCGACCCGCGCAATACCGGCAGCGTCTATAACCCGAACCGGCCCGGCGACATTCGGGTGATCGCGAGCATTCCAGTGCTGTATCGGCGATTGTCCGCCAGCCGCGGAAACGGTGGCCTGGAGCCGCTCGGCCCGCCCGCGTTCGGTAGCCGCTCGCCCGGCGACGACCACGTGTTGGTGCTGCGCGACCGACGCTCCCGATCGGCGGTGCTCGGGCTCGACGACGTCGAGCACGCGCCGCGCCCGCCGGCGATGGTGCTGCTCGGCATCGCGCTGCGGCTCGACACCACGCGGCGCCACACCGTCGCCGACCTGTCCTCGTGGCTGCACGGGGCCGTGAGCGTCCTGGCGGCCCAACCCTGGGTGCCGGAGGCCTACACGACGCTGCGAGCCGTCAGCGGCCAGCTCAGGGCCGCGCTGGGGGATCCGAGCCCGTCGCCGGTCGGCAGCTGCCGCGTCCTGGTCGACGACGAAGGCCGCGAGACCCCGGCCGGAACCTGGCGCTGCGCGGCGCCGCTGTTCCTGCCCGAGCTCCCACCGCGGGCGATGGACGAGCCGATGGTGCCCCCGGCCCTGCGCTGCTCGGGCTGCGGGCATCGCTACACCGGGGCCGAACTGATCGAGATCGCCCGCAACCCGCTGGCGAACGTGTCATGAGAGGACGAACCATGCCCAACAAGACCGGACCGTGCCTGAAGGTCGTGACCGCGCCCGCGGTCATCGCTCCGTTCGTGGTCGCCATCGCGGCCGTGTGGGGCCTGGACTGGCGCTGGATCGTGACCGTCGTGCTGGTCTCGGTCGCCGTGTTGTTCGTCGGCGGCTGGATCGACTCCCAGCTCGAAGAGCGCGCGAAGGCCAAGGCGCTGCGCGAGGAGTTCAAGGCCGCCATGGAGCGCGAGCCCGGCATGACGCTCTTGCCCCCGAACGTCGCCGCCGCGTTCAAGGCCTTCGGCAAGAACACGCCGCAAGGGTGAAAATCGACCACCAACCGGACGGGACCACGATCGCCGACACCTCCGCGATCGCGGCCCTGTTCGCCCGGCCGGCCGCCACCGTGCGCCGGCACTGTCGCCGGCACGCCGCGGGCTACGACGTGAAGGCGTGCGGGCATGAGCTCGCCGACGCCCCTGACCTGATACTGATCAGCGCCGCGGACGCCGAGCGCTACCTGTCCATCCCGGCCGGCACCGTGCGGGCGTGGGCGTGCCGGCTCGCGATCCGCAGCTACGACCACACGGCCGAGGGCCGGCCG
>DATHJB010000197.1 GCA_035316325.1 Acidimicrobiales bacterium | reverse complement strand
GTCGGTGGCGGCGGGGACGTCGGCCGAGGCGGCGGGGGCGGGGGGAAGGCCTGCGGGGTCGGCTGGACCGGTGGGGCGGAGGTCGAGGGGGTCGTGGAACGGCGGGTCGGCTCGGACGTGGGCACCGACGTGGCCATCGCGACCAGCAGCGAGGCCGGTGTCCGATCGCAGTTGACACCGTCGGGCAGGGTGCCGCCGTTGAACCACGTGAGGGCGCGGATGAAGTCGGCGCAGCGCTCGAGGTCCTCCTGCGGGCTCGGCCGGTAACCCACGGCGATGTTCACCGCGGCCATGTCGAGCCGGTCGGCCGCCAGGTTGATGTTGCGGGAGACCGTCCAGTACCAGCTGGCGACCGCCGCGCTGACCAGGGGGTTCGCCGCGAGGTCGGGATCGCCCACCAGGTCGAGGCCGAGGTGGGCACCGGCCCGCCGGTAGTTGCCCTCGCTGGTGAGCTGGATGAACCCTCGGCCCCGGAAGGCGGAGGTCCCCGTCTCGACGGCGTCGAACCGGAACCCGCTCTCGTTGCGGATGGTGGCCAGGAACGCGGCCTTGCGGGCCGGGGTCACGGCGCCGCCCTGGACCATGGCCGCGTTCAGCAGCGGGAGGTTCTCGACCATTCTCGGATCGTCGAGGGCGGTACCGAAGACGGCGTGCAGGTCGGCGACCGTGATCAGGTCGTGGCCGTTCCAGTCGCCGGCGACGGGACGTGCCCCCGGCACTGACACCGGGCCGAAGGCGACCGGGCCGGCCGGCACCGGCACGGCCACGGGCACGGGCACAGGCACCACGTCGGCCTCGGCATCGGCCTCGGCGGCCGGCTCCGGCGGCGGCAGGTCGGTGAAGCCCTGCAGGTGGTAGGTCGAGTCGGTCGGGCGGTACGCGCCCACGGTGTCGCGCCCGTCGCCGTCCCAGTCGCCGGTCAACGGGAGGTCGCCCGCCGTCCCGTAGCGGAGCGGCGGCAGGGCGGCACCGGCGTCGTCGCGGGCCACGAAGGTGGCGTCGGCCCGCCGGAACAGGGCGACGGTGTCCCGGCGATCGCCGTCCCAGTCGCCCGCCACCGGCAGCAACGCACTGCCCCCGGCCGGCGCCGGCGTGCCGAAGCGGAACGGCGGCAGGGTCGCACCGGCGTCGTCCCGCAGGAAGAACGTCGCCTCCGCCGGGCGGTAGACGCCCACGGAGTCACGCCCGTCGCCGTTCCAGTCGCCGGTCAGCGGCAGGTCGCCCCTGGTCCCGTAGTGGAACGGCGGCAGGGTCGCTCCGGTGTCGTCCTGCAGGTGGAACGTCGCGTCGGCCGGCCGGTAGACGCCCACGGTGTCGCGGCCGTCGCCGTTCCAGTCGCCCGCCACCGGGACGTCGGTGCCGCCGGTCGCCCCGTAGGCGGACGCGGGCAGCGGCGAGCCACCCTCCGTGCGCAACCGGAACGTGGCGTCGGTCGACGTGTAGAGGCCGAGGGCGTCGGCGCCCCCGTCGGTCAGCTCCTGGGGCCACGTCTGCAGCACCGCATGGGGATCGACCGTGCACGGCTCGTCGCTGGACAGCTCGCCGCAGGTGTTGATCTGGAAGTGGATGTGCGAGGCGGTGTCGCGGGCGTTGCCGGTGTGCCCGACCCGGGCGATCTGCTGCCCGCGTGCCACCGGCTGCCCGGCGGTGACCAGGTTGGCCGAGTTGTGGGCGTAGTAGTAGGTGTTGCCGGAGTCGCCGAGCAGCCAGACGCTGAGCCCGCCGTTGCCGTCGTCGGTGCCGTCGACCTTGGCGATCACGCCCGACTCGACCGCCACGACCGGCGTGCCCTCGGCCGCCATGAGGTCGTTGCCCTTGTGCTGCCGGCTGCAGCCGTCGCGGCAGGCGTGCCAGCTGTCGGAGAACGACACCTCGTACGGCGCCGGGATCGGGAAGGTGTTCCCGCCCGGCACCGCGAACCGCACGGGCCGCGGCGCCGGTTCCGGGGGCGCCTGGGCGCCGGCGAGCGACACGCTGGACGCCAGCAGGACACCGCAGGTCGCGAGCACGGTCACCGCTGGCCCGAGTTGCGAGATCCCGATCTTGACGGTCACGGTCCACCCCCTCGATCCAGGGTGCCACAGGCGTCTACCCGCTCGCACCCGACGACCGGCTGGCGGTCACACGACCGACGGCGCCAGGCGCAGGGAACGCAGGGCGCCGCCCCACGCGGCCACCTGGTCGAGCATGGAGTGGACGTCGGCGACCTTGCGAGACCGGGGCGTGAAGGTGGTGTAGTCCTCGAAGTCGTCGAACAGCGACAGGGCGACCTGGTCGCGCACGTCGGCCACGTGGATCTCGGCCAGCACCAACCGGAGCTGCTCCGCGGCCTGCCGTTGGCGTCGACGCCATAGCTGATGCCGGCCGCCTTGTCGACCCACTCGTCGAAGAGGAAGTCGATGGCGTTCTTGAGCACGGCGGGGATCGAGTGGTTGTACTCGGCGGTGACGAACACGAAGGCGTCGAGCGGGGCGATGGCCGCCGACCAGCGCCGGATGTGGTCGTGCTCGTAGCGCCCGTGGCGCGCCGGGAAGGTCTCGTCGAGCAGGGGCAGGCCGTAGTCGGCCAGGTCCACCAGGACCGGCCGGATGTCGGCGCGCTCCTCGGCCAGGTCGCATGGCAGAAACACTCCCGATGGAGTCCGACGAGCGACCCCGGCGGGGACGGCCCGGGAAGCGCGAAGCCATCACCCGTGCCGCCCGGCGGGTGTTCGGCCGTGAGGGCTACGTCCGCGCCAGCATCGACGCCATCGCCGCCGAGGCCGGCGTGTCGACGCGCACCATCTACAACCACTTCGACAGCAAGGAGCAGCTGTTCACCTCGGTCCTGGTCGAGAGCGCCACCCAGGTGGCCGAGACGTTCGTCGCCATGGTCGAGCGACTCGATGCCGACGCCGACGTCGCCGACTACCTGACCGGGATGGCGGAGGCCCTCGCGGCCCAGTCCACCGAGCACCCCGAGCACTTCACG
>DATHJB010000196.1 GCA_035316325.1 Acidimicrobiales bacterium | reverse complement strand
CCGGGGGTGCCACCGCAGGCCGCCCAGAGCCGGTCCTGCCGGTAGCTCTCACCGACGACCTCGAGATCCTCGTCGCCGCCGTGCAGGTACACGCCGGGTGCGCCCGCGCTCGCGCCCGCCGACGGGCGTCCCGCCGACCTGAACCGATCGAACAAACCCATCGCATTCGCCTCCGCCGTAGGCTCCCGACGCTAGTGCCACCACGCCCGGCGATCGGCTCGATCGGCCGGCAATGAGGCAGGTAGGTGCGGGCGCCGTTCGAGGTCCGCCAAGCCGACAACCTGTCGCTCGACCCCACTCCGGTCGGCGGGGCGTCGGAGTCTAACGGGGCATCTGGGGGAGCGCCTCGCTGTCAGCGCACCCAGCGGCGGGCGTTGCGGAGGGCGGTGGCCATGATGGTGAGGGTGGGGTTGTGGGCGCCGGAGGTGGGGAAGACGCTGCCGTCGGCGACGAAGAGGTTGTCGAGCTCGTGGAAGCGCCCCTCGCCGTCGGTCGCGCTGAGGGTCGGGTCCGTGCCCATGCGCATCCCGCCCATCACGTGGGCCGTGGTGGGCACCCGGTTGCCGGCGAGGGGCGTGGCGTCGGACTCGGCGTCGGCGACCGTGGTGACGTGGTCGGCTCCGGCCCGGCGGAGGATCTCGGCGATGTAGGGCCCGTAGAAGTCCTGGGCCGCCAGCTCGTGGGCGCGGGGCGAGTAGGTGATCCGGGCGACCGGGAGGCCGCGGTGGTCCTTCACCGTGGGATCGAGGTCGACGGTGTTGTCGCGGTAGGGCAGGTCCTCACCGATCATCTGGATGCCGCACAGGCGGTCGCGCAGCACGCTCGACCGCATCAGCTCCTTGAACTCGGTGCCGAAGGGTTTGTCGGGGCGCAGCAGGCCGAGGAGGAAGCGGTACGTGTCGGCCTCGCCGAGGGGGAGCTGCGACCCGCCCAGTTCCAGCGTGCCGCCCCGGAAGTACGGGAGGCCCGCGGCCTGCGCGGCGGCGCGGGCGCCGGGGAAGTCGGGGTCGGCGAAGTCGTCCACGACGTGGGTGGTCGAGCGGCCCCGGTGGGCGTGCAGCCGCAGGTCGAGGAAGATGCCGGTGCCGTCGGTGAACCAGTGCTGCATGAAGTGGGTGCCGACCGTGCCGTGCGGGTCGGGGAGGTCGGACAGCTTGGCGAGGCGGACCGTCTCGATGGCCAGGCAGGCGAGCACCACGAGGTCGCCCTGCTCCTGGTGGGTCCGGCCCTCGTCGTCGATCCACGTCACGCCGGTGGCCCGCCGGCCCGACGTGTGGACCTTCACCACCTGGGCGCGCTCGCGGACCTCCGCCCCGGCGATCAGGGCTCGCCGCAACGGCGCCAGCGCTCCGACCCGGGCGAGGATCGGGCAGCCGTGGTGGGAGCAGTGGCCGCAGTTGTTGCAGGCCGGGCGGCCGTCGTAGGGGGCGCTGTTGACGGCCATCGGCACGAGGAACGGGTGCAGGGGCGGATCGAGGCTCCGACACCCCTCCGCCGCGATGAGCGACGACAGCTGCGGCGGGCCGGCGGGCATGGGGAGGGGTCTTCGGCGGGGGGCGTGCCGTCGTGTCGGCTCGACCGGGATCGCCTCGACGTCGCCGGCCACCCCGATCAGCTCCTCGACCTCGTCGTAGACGGGGGCGATCTCGTCGTAGTCGAAGGGCCAGTCGGCGACGTCGGCGCCCGCGATCGGACCGAGCAGGCTGAGCTTGCGGAAGTCGACGTCCCAGAACCGCGGCGTCTTGGCGTCCCAGTGGACCGTCGCCCCGCCCACGGTCTGGGGCAGGTCGTGGACGGCGCCGACGTGGCGGGGCTCGGTGTCGCTCGCGTACCAGCGGTAGGTGCGGGGTTCGGCCACGGGGTCCGGCTGGGCGAAGCGGCGGTCGACCTTCAGCTCGTCGCTCGAGAACCTCGACGTGGGGGCGGGTTTCGTGAGGTCGTCGAACCAGTTGTCGCCCTTCTCGAACACGACGACGTCGTAGCCCGCCTCGGCCAGCACCATCGCCGCGGTCGCTCCCCCGGCGCCGCTGCCCACCACCAGCGCCTTGCGGGCGGTCACTTCGGCGACCCGGGGGCGGTTGCCGTGAGGAGCCGGAGCAGGTCGGCGACGATGCCGGTCGGCGTGGGCGTGCAGGGATCGGGGCCGTCGGAGGCGGTCACCCGGTCGGCGGGATGGCCGTGGGGCTGCACGTCGCCGGGGAACCCGATGGACCGCCACATCACCCCGTCGGCGTTGCCGCCGTAGACCGGCGCGCCGTAGCAACCCTCGATCGTGTGCCGGAACAGCAGGTCGGTGAAGCCGCGGACGCCGGCCGGGAGGTGCGGCACCCGCGGGTTCGCCGCCAGCGCCGCGTCCTGGGCCGCCGGCAGGGCGGCCGCGAAGTCGCCGCCCGCCAGCTCGTCGAGCGCGGCGAGGCCCTCGTGGTAAGCGGGAACGAGTTCGGCCAGCCGGGCCTGCCACTGCGCCGTGACCGTCGCGCTGAGCGGCAGGAACCGCTCCCCGTCGGCGTACACGCGGGGAGGATCGTCGTGCAGCGCGTCGAGCAGCCCGACGATGTAGTCGGCCGCCCCGGCCTCACGAGCCCCCGGGTACCCCGCCTCGCCAGGATCGTCCTCCGGGCCCGGCACCAGGCGCGCCGTCGCCGCGTCGAGGACCGCTCGCTCCCGCTCTTCTAACACTCGTGTCATGATAGGATCTGCGCGTGGGGGATGAGCGGCAGAGTCTGGCCGGGCGCAGGATCCTGGTGACGGGTGCGTCGTCGGGCATCGGAGCCGAGACCGCGCTGATGCTGGCCGAGCGGGGCGCCACGGTCGGGCTCGTGGCCCGGCGCACCGATCGACTCGATGCGGTCCTGGAAGGCTGCCGCCGCTGGGCGCCGGACTCGCAGCGCTGGACCGCCGATCTCGGCGACCTCGACACCGCGGCCCGGATCGCCGACGACGCCTGGTCCGCTCTCGGCGGGCTCGACGTGGTCGTCAACAACGCCGCCATCCCGAAGCGCCGCCGTGCCGTCGATCTGCGCATCGACGAGATCGAGCAGGTGCTGCGCACGAACTTCCTGTCGCCCACGCAGATCACCCTGCGGCTGCTCCCCCGCATGCTCGAGGCCGGCCACGGGGTGATCGTCAACGTCTCCAGCATCGCCGGCCGCCTCGGCGTGCCCAACGAGCCGGCGTACTCGGCCTCGAAGTTCGCGCTCTGCGGCTGGACCGAGTCGCTGGCCATCGAGCTCGCCGGCACCGGCATCCGGGTCCGCCTGGTGCACCCCGGTGCGATCGACACCGAGATCTGGGACCAACCCGACAACGACCCGTCGTTCTACGACGGGCCCAAGGAACCGGCCGGCACCGTCGCCTCGGCCATCGTCACCACCATCGAGGCCGCGGTCGATCCCACCGGCGCCGGCGGGCCGTTCGAGACCTACGTGCCCGACCTCAAGAGCGTGGTCGAGTTCAAGACCACCGACGCCGACTCCTACCTCGCCGGTGCCGCCTCGTTCCGCGACGGCGAAGGGTTCAAGACCTCGTAGCCATACGAACACCAGTTCGTTAGAGTCGGGCCCATGACCTCGCTGCGGTGGGAGCTCGCCGAGCGGCCGAAGGACCAGGGCACGCTGTTCGACGAACCCGTCTTCGAGCGCGAGCCCGGTCGGGGCGAGTTCCGGGGCATCGAGTTCCTCCACGTGCGCTCGCGCCGCATCATCAACGAGGTCAAGGGCGCCCCGTTCGGGTTCCGCTTCACGATCAACGCCTACCGGGGCTGCACCCACGCCTGCACCTACTGCTTCGCCCGGCCCACCCACACCTACCTCGACCTCGACGCCGACGAGGACTTCGAGCGCCGCATCGTGGTGAAGACCAACGCCGTCGCCCTCCTGCGCAGCGAGCTCGCCGGCCGCCGGTGGGCGGGCGACATGATCGCCATGGGCACCAACACCGACCCCTACCAGCGGGCCGAAGGCAAGTACCGCCTCACCCGGGGCGTGCTGGAGGTGCTCACCGAGGCCGCCAACCCCTTCTCGATCCTCACCAAGTCGACGCTCGTGCTGCGCGACCTCGAGCTGCTCGCCGAGGCGGCGTCGCGCACCGACGTGCGCGTCAACCTGTCGATCGGCACCCTCGACGAGGCGGTGTGGCGAGCCACCGAACCCGGTACGCCCCATCCGGCGCGCCGGGTCGAGGCCGTCGAGCGGCTCAACGCCGCCGGGGTGCCGTGCGGTGTGCTCATGGCGCCGGTGCTGCCCGAGCTGTCCGACGCCCCCGACCAGCTGGAGGCCGTGGTGAAGGCCTGCCTCGGCGCCGGAGCCCGGTCGGTGTCGACGGTGCTGCTGCACCTGCGGCCGGGCGTGAAGGACGTCTTCCTCCGCCACCTGGCCACCACCCACCCCGCCCTCGTCGACACCTACCGCCGCCGCTACCGCGACCGCGCCTACGCCCCCCGAGCCGACCAGCAGGCGCTCGACACCCTCGTCAACGACCTCGTCCACCGCCACGGCGGCACCCCGCCCTCCCGCCCCCGCCGCCCCGATCCCCAACCCAACCCTCCGCCCCCACCCGCCGACACCCAGCTCACCCTCCTGTAGACCCTCGCCCGCCGCGCTCGGGATCTCGGAACCCGCCTCATGGCCGACATCGCCTTCTTGCAGGCCATCGGAGCCCCAGGCGACTGATCAGCCACCCAGTCCGGGCATCACCGGGACGGTGGCACCGTTCCGGAAATTAC